>CAYXZE010000091.1:6410-8844 GCA_964469395.1 uncultured Luteolibacter sp. | reverse complement strand
AGGAATTAGAGATTAGAGATTAGAGATTAAGCTCTTTTCCCATCTTCTGTCTTCTGTCTTCTCATCTTCTGTCTTTTCCCCAATCCCCAATCCCCAATCTCCAATCTCCAATCTCCAATCTCCAATCCCCAATCTTTCCCCATGCTCCACCACCTAACCGATTTCCCCGACAAGCTCTCGCCGATGCTCGTCAAAGAACTGCGCCAGGGCTTGCGCGCCCGTGGTTTCACGATGTTGTTCCTCTCCTTCCAAGGACTGCTCGCATTCATTCTGATTACCGCAAGCGCGGTTTCCGAATCGGATAGTGCCGGCACGTTTGCATCGAGCGTGATTTTCACCATGTTTGCCGGAGCCGCACTATTCGTCCAGCCAATGCGCGGAGTGAACGCACTGTCTGCGGAAATCACCAACAACACCATCGAGATGATGGTGCTCACCCGCTTGAGCGCGTGGCGGATCGTCTTCGGAAAATGGATCGCCATCGTCAGCCAGACGGCATTGATTTTGATCACCATCATCCCCTATTTGATCCTCCGCTACTTCTTCGGCGGGATGGTTCTGCTGGGGGAAATGGTGTTCATCGCCCTGATTTTCCTGACATCCATGGCGCTAACCGCCGTCATGGTGGGACTGTCGGGCACGACGAGCAAGCTGCTGCGCCTGTTGCCGATTCTCGGTTTCATTATTCTGCTTCAAGCAGTGCCTGCGATTTTCTTTCGAGGCGGCTTCAACAACTTCATGAGCTTTTGCACGCTGACCGACTGGGAATCGTGCGTGGGAGTCATTTCCTATATCATATTCATCGGCTATGTTGGCTGGTGCGCGCTTTCCTACGGCACCTCGGTCATCGCCCCGGTTGCCGAAAATCACTCGACCATCCGGCGCCTGGTCGCCCTCGGACTGTTATGCATCGCCGTGGCCGTTGGATTTCATGACGCGGTGGAACTCCGCATCCTGCCCCTCATTTTCGGAATCATCCTTGCTCCCGCCGTAATCACCGCCTTGACCGAGCCATCGATTCTCCTGCCGCCGACCTTCAAGCCCTTCCTGAAACGAGGATTGCCGGGCCGCCTGGCAAGTCTCTTCCTGCTGCCCGGCTGGCCCGCCGGAGCGTTCTACACAGCGCTTCTCGCAACCATCTGCATCACGGCCATCATTCTGGCCACGGTCACACAATCCGGCCCCCATTTTATCCCGCGTTTTAACGAATCCGACTGGATCGTAGGCCTCGCCTTCACCGGCGGCATCCTGCTTCCCGCGCTGCTGACTGCGAATTTCAGCAAACAGGAATCCAAGCGCTTCACCAACTTCCTTGTCTTCACCGTGGCATTGATCCTCCTGACGATCATCCCGGCGATTTTCGCCAACATCAACAACCACGAAAAATATCTGTGGTTCTTCATCTGGAATCCCCTGATTTTGCTCCCCATGGTGGACGAAAGCTGCTTCGTGAAAAGCGAACTCCTAACGGCTGCGGTAATCGTGGATTCCATCATCCTGATCGGATTGCTGATCACCGCCGCCCTCGCCTTCCGCGGTTATCGGGAAATCATCGAGGAAGCTGAATCGGAATTGGCGAAATCCACCGCGCCATGAACCTCGCCATGCTGCAACAGGCCCACTCGCGCGCCCTGTCCGCCGCAGGCCGGGTGCGCCTGCCGTTGCGCTCCCGCGTCTGGCGCGGCCAGGCCGGCGAGTTCTCCGGCGGCGGCACCGGCTCGTCGATGGATTTCCAGGACCACCGCGCCTACTCGCCGGGCGATGACCCGCGCCACATCAACTGGCAGGCCTACGCCCGCACCGGCAGCTACACAATGAAGCTTTTCCGCGAGGAAGTCCGCCCGGTGGTGGACCTGATCCTGGATGCTTCCGAATCGATGTTTTTCGATGAAAAAAAAGCCGCCCGCGTGGCCGAGATTTTCTATCTGATCGCGGAAAGCGCGCAGGCCGCCGGAGCGGCGCTCGCCCTCCACGCCGTCCGCGGAAACGCCTCGCTCGCGCTCGATCCCGCCACCCTGCGCACCCACCGCTGGCTGGAAACCGCCCGCGCGCTTCCCGCCACGGATGCCGCGCACGCCCCCGACCTCAGCCGCCTGCAGCTCCGCGCAAACGCCATCCGCGTCTTTCTATCCGATCTGCTCTTCGCGGGCGATCCTGAACCGATCCTCCGCCACCTCGGCCAGCGTCACGGCAGCGTGGTCGTTTTCTCGCCGTTTCTCGAATCCGAGGCCCGTCCGGGCTGGTCGGGAAACTATGAATTCATCGATCCCGAGCGGAATTCCCGTCACCCGCACCGCATCGAGCCCGCCACCCTCCGCCGCTATCAGGAAGCCTACATCAGCCACTTCGCGCTCTGGAAGCAGCACGCCCGCCGCCAGCAAGCCGCCTTCGCCCGCATCCCGGCGGAAGAAGACCTCTCCACCGTCCTCTTCCG
>CAYXZE010000091.1:4553-6310 GCA_964469395.1 uncultured Luteolibacter sp. | reverse complement strand
CGACTGATGTTCACCCTCGCCAACCCACTCGGCCTTCTCGCACTGCTCGGCATCCCCGCCGTGCTGGCGATCCATTTCCTCCAGCGGAAAGCCGTCGAGCTCCCCGTCTCCACGCTGTTCCTGCTGGAACGCACCCGGCGCGACGCCGCCAGCGGACGGCGGCTGGAGCGCATCATTCCCTCGATTCCCCTATGGATGCAATTGCTGGCCGTGCTGTTGCTCGCCTGGTTTCTCGCGGAACCCCGCGTCCAGAAATCCGGCAGCGTCCAGCGGATCGCCATCGTCCTCGACTCCTCCGCCTCCATGGGCGTCTTCAAATCACAGGCCATCGCCCGTCTGCTGGATGAACTCCCCCGGTTCCAAGGCCCCGCCTCCTCCATCGAACTCACCGTCATCGAATCCGCTCCCAACCGCCCGCGATTGTATGCCGGCTCGTCGCCAGACGAACTCAGAACCGTCCTCGAAAAATGGCAGCCGCTCGACGGCCTGACCGATCCCACCCAAGCCCTCCGCCTCGCCCGCTCCCTGGTCTCCCGCGAAGGCACCGTCATCTATCTGACCGACACCGTGGCCGAGTCACTCCCCTTCGAAGCCCGCCTTCTGGCCGTGGGCGATCCGGTGGAAAACGTCGGCTTCACCGGCGTCAGCTTCGCCACCGAGGAAGGCTCGCTGGTCTGGCGGGCATTGGTGCGGAATTACAGCAAAGTCCCGGTTGACCGCTCCTGGTCGTTGCAAACCGCCACCGGCGGCACCGAGCCGCGCCCGCTGCACCTCGAAGCCGGCGCCCTCGTCACCCTCCAGTCCGCCTTTCCCGCCGATGCGAAAAACGTCCGCCTCGTCCTGTCACCCGACCGCTTCCCGCTGGACGACACCCTGCCGCTGGTCGCGCCCAAACCGAAAGCACTCGCCCTCTTCACCGCCACCTCGCCCGCCTTCGCCGACCTGACCGCCAAACTCCTGCGCGCCCTGGACTCCGCCGTCCCCACCAACGACGCCGCCACCGCCGATCTATCCATCACCTCCTACGATCCGCTCGACCCCGTGCTGCCGCCGGGAAATTCCATCATCTTCGTCGAGGACGGCACCCGCACCGGAGCCTATCTCAAGGGCGGCATCGTCGCCGAGGCCCACCCGTTGTTAGACAATCTCAACTGGCAGTCGCTGCTGGTGCGCGAGACCATCCAGCTCGACCGGCTTCCCAGTGACAGCGTCCTCCTCTGGCAGGACAAGCGGCCGCTCATTTTCCTCCGGGAAAAAGGCTCCACCCGCCAACTCTGCTTCAACTTCGACCTGCGCCTGTCAAACGCCGCCAACCAGCCCGCCTTCATCGTCCTGCTCCACCGCTTCGCCGAATCCGTACGCGAGGCCAAGATCGCACCCACCGCGGCCAATCTCGAAACCGGCCAGCCCATCCAAATCACCGCCGCCCCCGGCATCCCGCTGCAAATCACCGCCAGCGACCTCACCGGCAGGTCCCTGCCGCCGCCCTCCACCACCCATGCCCCGGCCACCCCCTGCTTTCTAACCATCCGCCAGAATGAAACCGCGCTGCTGGACGCCGCCGTCTTCTTCGCCGACACCCGCGAGGCGGATTTCTCCGGCTGCGGCAAATCCGACTCCACCGCCGCCGCCCGCCAAGCCACCATCGAGCGCCACACCCTGCCCGATCCCCTCTGGCGCGTGTGGATCCTATTGCTAGTCGCCGCCCTGCTCGTCTCGTGGAAATTCAACACCTCGAAACTCGCCACCGCATGAAC
>CAYXZE010000091.1:0-4453 GCA_964469395.1 uncultured Luteolibacter sp. | reverse complement strand
TTCCTCCTCATCCCCGCCCTCGCCCTGGCCGGGTGGTTCTGGCGCGGGCTGAAACTGCATTCCCCGCTGCGGGCGCTTTTGCTGTTAGCCGCCGTCGTCGCGCTGGCCGAGCCGGTCATCCGCCACCAGCAGAACTCGCTCGATCTCTATGTGCTGCTCGACCGCTCGGACTCCACCGAGGACTTGATCGACAAGGGTCTGCCCGAGTGGCAACGGTTGTTAGAAAAATCAAAACCCGGCCACCGCGACACCCTCCATTTCATCAACTACGCCGGCGAGGTCGCAGAACTCGGGGCGGACGGCTCGTCCTTCACCGGCTCCCGGAAGCTGACGAAAACCGGACTCGCCCTGCAATCGATCGCCGCGCAGGCCGATGAAAAGCGGCCGTCGCGGGTCCTCTTGTTCACCGACGGCTATTCCACCGAGCCGCTGCACGAAGCCGCCGCCCAGATGCAGGCCCGCGGCATCCCGCTGGATTACCGGTTGATCCGCGAGGAAAAGGAAAACGACTCGCGCATCGCCCGCATCGGCTTTCCCGAACGGGTCCAGATCGGCGAGCCGTTTTTGATCTCCATCACCGTTAGAGGCGGCGGCGACGGAACGTTTCCGCTCATCCTGCGCCGCAACGGCCAGACGCTCACCGAGTCCACCGTCACACTCGTCAACGGCCTCGCCACCGTGGAATTCACCGACCGCATCCCGCGCTCGGGCGGCTTCGAGTATCAGGCGGAAATCCGCCCGGAAAACGACGCCCACCCCGGCAACAACCACGCCACCCGCTGGATCGAAATCACCGGCGGGCCGCGCATCGTGCTGGCCACCCGCTATCAGGACGACCCGGTGGCGAAAGCACTCGGCGCGCTGGATTTCACGGTCGAGACGATCCCGGACCCCTCCCAACTCAAGCCGGGCCTGCTCTCGGGAGCCCGCGCGGTGATCCTGAACAACGTCCCCGCCCACGAGGTCCCCACCGACTTCATGAAAGCGCTCGATTTCTTCATCCGCGAGCAAGGCGGCGGCCTGCTGATGGCCGGCGGCGAATACTCGTTCGGCTCGGGCGGCTATTTCCAATCCCCCATCGATCCGCTGCTGCCGGTTTCCATGGAGTTGAAATCCGAGCACCGGAAACTCGCGGTCGCGCTGGCGATCGTGATGGATCGCTCCGGCTCGATGAGCGTCGGCGTCGCCGGCGGCAAGACCAAGATGGACCTGGCGAACTCCGGCGCGGCGAACGCCATCGACTTGTTAGGACCGATGGATCAAGTCACCGTCTTCGCGGTGGATAGCGAGCCGACCAAAACCATCCCGCTGACCCGCATCGAGAACCGGAAGGCAGAACTCGGCGCCCGCGCCCGCAAGATCACCTCCGCGGGCGGCGGCATCTTTGTTTACGCCGGTCTCAAGGCGGCGTGGGACGAGTTGAAAAAATCCCCCGCCGGCACGCGCCACGTCATCCTGTTTTCAGACGCCAACGACTCCGAGGAACCGGGCGACTACAAGAATCTTCTCAAGGAAATGACCGACAACGGAGCCACCATTTCCGTCATCGGCCTGGGCACCGACAAGGACGCGGATTCCGCCCTGCTCATCGACATCGCCAAGCTCGGCAACGGCCGGATGTTCTTCTCCAACCAACCGATGGACATTCCGAAAATCTTCGCGCAGGAAACCGTGACCATCGCCCGCTCCGCGTTCATCAAGGATCCCGTCGGCGCGCAAGCCACCGGCCGCTGGTCGGAAATCTCGCCGAAGCCGGTGGACTGGTTCAAACAGGTGGACGGCTACAATCTGTCCTACGCCCGCGAGGATGCCACCGTCTCGCTGGTGTCCACGGATGAATACCTCGCGCCACTGGTCGCGCACGCACGGCGCGGCCTCGGGCGCAGCGCGGCGGTGTCATTTCCGTTAGGAGGCGGGTTTTCAGAAACCGCTCGCAACTGGCCGGGATACGGGGACTTCCTGCAAACGCTCGGACGCTTCCTGATGGGCGACGACACGCCTCCCGGCATCGCCCTGCGCCACCGTCTCGACGGCACGCGGCTGACTCTGGATCTGTTATACGACACCGCCACGTGGTCGAAGAAATTGTCCGCCATGCCGCCCAAGGTCCGGCTCCGCGACGACACCGGCGGAGCCACACTGGATCTCCCCTGGCGGCGCATCGCGCCCGGGCATTTCTCGCTGACCCGCGATCTGGACGAAGGCAGCGTGGTGCGCGGCGCGGTGCAGGTCGGAGAAAACGCGCTGCCGTTCGGACCGTTGAGCGTTGGCTCCTCGGTCGAGTGGGCGTTCGAGCCGGAGCGGGTGGCGGAACTGCGGGCGGTTGCCAGCCAGACCCGGGGCCGCGAGCTGCTGGACATTTCCAAAGCCTGGCTGCGGCCGCCGTTCGTCGCGGAAACCTCGCTGCGCCTGCCGCTCGGCATCGCCATGGTGCTTTTGACACTGGCGGAAGCGCTCCTAACAAGAACCGGCTGGCAGCTCCCCCAGCTCGCGCTCCCCAACCGGACGCGCAGAGAACCCCGGGTAAAAATCGCGAAACCCAGGCGCTCTGAAAAACCCGTGAAACTGCCGCCCGTACCGGCGGAAACCGAATCCCCGGTCATGCCCGCAGCAGAGGAATCCGCCCGCAGCGCCCGCTTCCAACGGGCGAAAAACAAACAATAAATTCGGCTCTCCCCGCCTGAAACAGATACTCCCATCCTCGGGCAACATCGCCGAAAGGCGAAAATAAGGAGGGTCGATCTTCGGTCGACCCGTCCATGGAAGGACAATGAAAAGCGCATTGCCCATCACCTTGATACCCCATGGACACGACGGACGCGCGTGCCGGGCCGGCTTTCCAGAGGCCCTCTTCCAAATCAAACTTCACAAATCATCAATCATCAATCATCAATCAACCCCACCCCACCCCGCGCCGCCTCACCTCCCGCCGTCAATTCATGCCGCATGCGGAAATTCTCAAACCACTCCAGCACCAACGCGATTTCGATCACATTCATGCGAAAACCAATAAAACAGCCGAAACCTCAGGCCGATCCAAAATGTGCTCATTTGAACCTTCAGCCTTCCAGCGCTTCAGCTTTTGCCTCGTGACATCAGCTAGATCAGGCCACCCCTGATCCCGTCCTCCGCTCCACCCGGATATACGCACCCTGAACTCAGAATTTCCTTGCCACATCAAGGATTCTTCACGCAAGCTCTCACCGAGTAGTCCTTGCGGATATCACTCCCTGACATGCTACGAATACCACTGTTCGGTAAAAAATAAAAGAATATGAGAGTCGCATTATTCCTACTGACCTTAGTCCTCTCTGTCGTCTCATGCGCTCCTTACGGATCAAACCAAAATCCGATTCTAGTGCAACCAAAAGACAATAGCACAGTATTCACAAAGCTCCTCCGACTAAATGCATCTAGAATTGATGTCGAGGTTATAGCTATTCTCGGAGAGCGCTATGAGACAAACGAAAGTATTGATGGACCGAAGCTAAGAGACACTATAATCAGCTCTCTTACTTCTACGGACATGTCAGCCGGATCTCCGGCTGGTAGTTATGGTAATACAATTTATAGAGTCACTAAGATCTCAGAAGCCAAGCGAATTTTAGACCGGACTTGGCCGGATAGTGATTTCAGTGCCGATTCTGAGCTTGGCCTTCGCTTCAAGAAGTATCCCCGCGCTACAGTTGCTCTTATGGAATGTGACAACCAGCGTATCTTCTTTTTTGATGAGCATGACCGATTCGTATCTATTTATCCCGAAGGCGGTGGCGGGTGTTGAGAAGCGAAAGCAGATACCGAACAATAAGCCGCACCATCCAACCACTAGGAGCCGTTCTGTTTCGATGATTTCTGGTATCTACAATCTAACCCCCGCGATAGACTTCCGCCCCCGCTCCTAGTGGTGGATGTGCTTTACGTTCGGCAGAAACTAGAAGACCATCACAATGCTACCAAGAATCTCTACAGCCGCAATTTACTGCTTCCTCACGGCGTGTAGTGCCCAAGTCGACGATCTTGGATTTCCTGCGTCATCCTACGTATCCTATTCCGGCGTCAGCACCGGAGACCTGATTCCGCGAGAGCAACTGCGACGTGCAGATTTGCGTTATTTGGCCGTCAGTGGGCTAACTCCGGATGATGTGTTTCACGTTTTTCTCAAGATCGGTGACAAGACCCATAGTGATAAGCTGCGAGCAACTCATTCCCGAAGCCAATCTGCATTGTTTGATTTTATTCGGTTTGATGAGAAGGGCGTATCGACTTGGCGGGCTACAGACGTGTTCAATCGCCTAATCAGGGATTCTGACCCGCTCCCGGTGCTAATTAAAACGTCAGGTTCCGGTGGGACGGTGAGGTTTTACCAAGCAACTCCTCCTCCAGGGTTCATCAAGCCCGTCTGACACACACCAAGCCGAATCGGGTTCCCGGGAGTAGTTAGCTCCCGGGTCCC
>CAYXZE010000090.1:0-8955 GCA_964469395.1 uncultured Luteolibacter sp. | reverse complement strand
GGCTTCGTGCTCGCCGGTGGAGGCGCCGGACGGGACTGCGGCGCGACCGATCGCTCCGCCTTCAAGGTGCACGTCAACTTCGACGGTAGGATTGCCGCGGGAGTCGATCACTTCGCGGCCGCGGATTTCAACAATGGTGGTGTAGTCCATAACAGTTACTTTTTGGTTGGGCGTGGAGGTTTTTTGAGAAAGAAAGATTCAAGACTCAAGACGCAAGAGCGGAACGGAAGTGAAGAGAAGTTGACGGAATCCGACTTTCTTCTCTTGTATTTTCAAGTCTCGCGTCTTGTGTCCGCTACGGATTGAACGGCCGGATGGAGCGGATCGTCAGGGTTTCGAGGACTTCGGTCACTTCATCGCGAATCTGGACGGTGTCGCCCGGCGCGCGGCCGACGAGGGCCTTGCCGACTTCCGAGAGATAGGAAACGGTCTTGGTTTCCGGGATGGAATCCCACGCGCCAAGCACGGTCACGACGCTTTCCTTGCCGGATGCGTCGGCGAGGGTGACGACGGTGCCGATGTTCACCTTGCTGGCGTCCGAACCCTTGAAGTCGGTGCCGCGGGCGAGGTTGATTTCCCTGTCGAGCGCGTTGCGGCGGTGGGCGAGGTATTTTTCCTGATCCTTGGCGGATTTGTATTCGAAGTTTTCGCGAAGGTCGCCGTAGGAGCGGGCGATTTTCACGTCGTTCAAATTCTGCGGGATCTTGTTGCGGATGAGGTCGTCGAGTTCGGCCTTTTTCTTTTCGAGGCTGTCCCAGGAAACCAGCAGCGGTTCCTCTGGGCGCTTGCTGTTCGCGCCGCTGACGAGTTCCGCCGTTTCCGGGCGGGACTTGATGATGCGGGCCATCAGGGATTTTTTCTCAAGATCTCCGAAGACGGGGCAGTCGAGGAGACGGCGGGCGAAATTGCGGGTCTCGTTGATGTCCATGATGGCGACGAGGTCGGTCAGCAGGGTCTTGTCATCGCCGAGCAGCGTTTGGAGGCGCGAGGTTTTGCGCGGGCCGTCCGAGAGGTGGTCGTTTTCCAACAGGTTGAGCACCGAGGCACCGACATCCGCGCTGAACACTTCCTGTGCCGGGCCTTTGCGCTCGCGGCAAACCCAGATCAGCGCGTCCGGTCCGAGGGCGCGGCGGGCGATGGCGGAGCGAAGGTGGCTGACGAGCGCCGGCATGGAATTGCGCTCCAGCAAAATGCGGGCGATTTCGGTGACGCCGCGCGCGCCGACGCGGTCGAATACCTGCACGATCTTGCTCACCCAGTCTTCCGCGAAGGCATTCGGGAACGCCTCGTAAACCGCGCGCTGGCGGCTGGACGGAAGCGCGCCGGCCTCTTCGGCAAGGCGGGTGGGATCGGCGGAAAGCAGCAGATCGGAAAGCCGGACGGCGGCGGGATCGAGCTCAAGCGCCTTGGAGGAGCCGATGACTTCATCGCGGGCGGCGACGAGTTGCAGCGCCTGGCCGAGCTGGACGCGGGCGGCTTTTTTCGCGCCTTCGTCGATGTCGCTGAGGAGGCGCTTGAGGGATTCCGTGTCGTTTTCGAAAGCACCGATGTCCGCGGCGATGGCTTCCAGTGCGCGGATCATGCCCTTGATGTCGCGGGCGGCTTCGAAATCGGCCACGAGCGCTTCCGCCGGACTGCGGTCACCGGTGCGGAGCACGATCGGCTCGGTGCGTTTTTGCGGGACGGCGGCGAGGCGGCTTTCGCGGAGGGCTTTCTTGGTGGTGTCCCACCATTTCTTGAAACTTGTTTCCGCGATGACCGTGCCGGAAAGTTCCTTTTCGAGGGCGTCTCCGGTCATGCTGCCGCCGTGGCTTTGCAGCAGGTGGACGATCAGTGCGAGCGGATCGCTCTTCGAGAGCGCGCGGAGTTCCTCGATCTGCTCGATTTTCTTCGCCCGGAAATCCTCGGGGCCGATCCATTCGGTTTTTTGGAACGCGAACTGGAGTTCCATCGACTGCCCGGCGGACCGTTCGAAGTCGATGGTGACTTTTTTCGCAGGTAGATCCCAGTCGATCACCTTGCCGGCGCCGAAGGATTTATGAATACAAAAGTTTCCGGGAGCCAATTGAGAAAGGCGCTCGCCGACCGGTTTGGGAATGCGACCGGCTTCAACCAGTTTCGCCACGTCAGGATGCATGTGGCGGAAGATGGGAAGCGGCGGGAAAAAACGCAAGGCATTCCCATGATAAATCCATCAGTTCACCGATTTCCGGCGGAAGGAACCGGTGGCGGGACCACGCGCGGCCGCGACTGGCGCTGCGGCATCATGGTTCCGTCGAGCGCCTGGTCCAAGGTCCGGCAGAGCACTTGCACCCGCCGCCGCCAAGCCTCCGGCACGGACTCCAGTTGATCCTCGCGGGAGACCTGGCCGTCGAAAATCGTCTCGTCCTTCGGCCCGCTGATTTTCACCAGATAAATGCCGCCATCGCGGGAAATCACCGCCTTGCCGTCATCTGCGGAAAAACTGGCGCTTTTTTCCGCCAAATTGACCACGCGCATCGGTGCGCGGTTGGTTCCGGGCAGCAGCAGGTCCGCCAGCATTTCCCCGGCCACCGGGCGTTCCAAAACCGGCGCTTCGCCGAGTTTGAGTTTCACTTCCAGCGGTTTGCCGCCGCGGAATCCGGAAAGCACCACCTGATCGCCGGGCTTCGACTGCCGCAGCAACGTGGCCAACTGCGCCTCGTTCACCAGCATTTGATCGCCGATTTTCCAGAGAATATCGAATGCCACCAGCCCCGCCGCCTGTGCCGGGCCGCCGTCTTCGATCGATTTCACCACAAATCCCATCCCCTGCGGCAAGGCCGGCACATGGGCGGTGATCGATTCATCCGGTTTCGCCACCGTCAATCCCAGCCAGACACTCGGCGCGCGGCTGACTGTCGGCGTGACCCGCGGCTGAGGCACCCTTGGCTCCGCGGGCTGCGCGGCGGACACGAGGGTCTGGGCCAGGATGAGGGCGACAATGAGGCTTGGTTTCATGTGTCAAAAAGCGCTGATCGGCATCAGCAGGATTTCTTCGCGGGGTTCGGAAATCTGCACCACCATGCCGGATTCCTCGTCCCGCACGCTGTTTTCCTCGATGGCGTTGAACCGCAGGGCGCGCACGGTCGAGCCATCCGGTTCCTCCTGCCAGCCCTCGTCGGTCATCGATTGGATGCGGTCGGACTCGCTGACCAGCACGAATCCTGAGGGAGCCTTCACTTGGACCAACGGCTCGGCCCGGTCATGAATCAGCGGGAAAACCGCAAATCCCAGCGCCACCGCCGCCGCGATCCCGCCTCCGGTCAAGCTGCGGACCAGCCACCTGCCCGAGGAAATGCCGGCGGCGTTTTCCGTCTCCGGTCCGGCGAGATCATCGATCAGCGCTTCGATTTCATGCTGACAATCCTGACTCAATGCCGGTGGCATCAAGCGGGCCAAAATCGTTTCGACGGGGTCAGGCGCTTGCATGGCGGTCCTCCTTCATGCGGCGCAGCTCGTGCGCCAGTTGTTCCATCGCGTAGCGGTAGCGCGAGGCCGCCGTGTTCGGCGAAATCGCGAGGGTTTCGGAAATCTGCAAAAACGTCAGCCCGCCCCAGAATTTCATCACCACCACCTCGCGCAGTTTCTGGCTGAGATTCTGCACGGCCTCCCGCAGAATCACCGCCTCCTCGTCCTCCTCCAGCACCGGGTCCAGCCAGACGTCTTGGAAATCATTGAGATAAATCACCGATTCCTCGCGCTTGCGGCGGCGGGACTCGCTGCGGTGGTGGTTCAGGCCGCAGAAGCGGATCGTGGAAAAAACCAGCGGCAGGTCCGGCGGCGTGTGGCCCTTGTCCGCCTGATGGTGCCACATCCGCAAAATCGCCTCCTGCACCAGATCCTCCGCGTCCTGGCGGCAATTGCTCCAGCCACGGGCGAAAAGAAGCAGCCGCGGGCCGTTCTCGGCCAGCCACTGTTTCCATGCGCTTGCGGGGGAGTTCATCGTTCAGGAGGGAAAATGCCTCAAGGGGAGGCTTTTGTCTCTTCAGAATCCAAACTTTGCGACATTAGTAATTTGCCTAAATCAATAATCTATTGAGCGGGAGCCAAAAAACTCCAGCGATCCGTCTGAAAACAAAAAAAACCGCCGGTTGGAAAAACAACCGAAACGGGTTCTGAATGAGCGGTTGGGTCAGGTATTCCCGGTTCGCGACCCATCAATCGAGAAACCGGATTTTTCCGGGAACCGGCATCCGGCCCAGCGCCATTTCCGCGTGCTGCTCGTCGGTGCAGGACGAGTTGATCGGCGCATCCGGCTCGGCGTTGTTTTCCTGCAGGTAGCCGTTCGCCAGCATCCATTTTTCCACTTCCTCGCCGGAAATGTCCGGCAGCATGTGGCCGTCGATCTCCACGCAGGGCGAGAGCGACTGGCCGCTGCGCTGCTCCATTTCCCAGCGGAACGCGGGATTCTTGATGATGTCCTTCTCTTCGTAAGGCAGTTCGTATTTCCGCATGATCGCGCGGACGCCTTCGCTCCAGCCGCAGAAGGTTTTGAGATAGGCGGTGATTTTCGGGGACGGGGTGGTTTCGGACATGTGCTTGGTGAGTTGGCCGGTAAAAATAGGGTGCTTGCGGGAAATCGCAAGTGTCATGGAGAACCGCAGTGGAGAGGTTGGCGGGAAATCACAGATTTCAGGCAGGCTGTCGGATTTCATGCGGGTAAAATTCCATCAACGCGAGGACATCCGTTTGTCCGGCGAATTTCGATGGTCCCGGCGATTGAATGTTCTCGACGCCCGTCGCTTGGGCGGGCTTCTTTCTGTGCATCCCATGAGCGACGATACCGCATCCGCCCCTGAAAAATCTCCGAAGTCGGAAGCCGCGCCGCGCACCCGCCGGGTTTCCACTCCCAAGCCCAGAAAAGTCGCGAAGAAGGCGGCTCCCGCGCAAGAGGCTGCTCCGGACGCCGAGATTGCCAGCATTCCATTTCCCGAGCCTCCCGCTCCCGCTCCTGCTCGTGAGGTTTCCGAGGAACCCTCGTCGCAGGCTGGCGGTGATTGGCCGGAGCCCGAGGCCGCGTCCACCGGTGGCGCGCCGACTCCGGCGGAAACCGCCAAGCGCAAGCGCCGCCGCCGCAAGGGCAAAGGCCAGTCCGCCGGACCGCAGAGTGCCGGTTTACCTGCGGGCGACGAGGTGCAAGTCGTGGCCGAGTCCAAGCCGAATGAGGCTCCCCAAGAGCAGCGCCCGCGCCCGGCACCCGCTCCTCAACCGCAGCCACAACGGCCGAAAATCGATCCCGAGCTGCTGACGAAAATGGCGTGGAAAATCTATCTGGCGGAAGTCAGCGAGGAAGGCGTCGCGCTCATCGGGGATTCCGACGCGAAGGATCTTTCCCGGCGCTGCTTCCGGTTGGCGGAGATTTTCATCGAGGAACAGGCACGCAGGCGTTAGACGTGGCGGCGGTTTTTCAACCGCAAAGCCAAAATGGTGAATGGGCATGGCGGTTGAAAACCGCCGCCACGCTCAGTAAACGTCGCGCAGGTAGCGTTTGTCCTTTTTCAGTTGCGAGATGAACGCGGTGGCCTCCTCGGGGGAGAGCTTGCCGTGTGCTTCCGCGATCTTGAGCAAGGCCTGGTCCACATCCTTGGCCATGCGCGAGGCGTCGCCGCAGACGTAGAAGGCGGCTCCCTTGTCGAGCCATGTCCAGAGCTCCGCGCCGTTTTGCAGCATCAGGTGCTGGACGTAGAGCTTTTCCTTCTGGTCGCGCGACCAGGCGAGGTCGAGCTTGGAAAGGGTGCCGTCCGCCTGGAACGCGGCGAGCTCGTCCTGATAGAGATAGTCGGTCGCGCTGTGGGGGTTGCCGAAGAACAGCCAGTTGCGGCCTTTGGCGGCGGTGGCCTTGCGATCTTCGAGGAAGGCGCGGAACGGCGCGATGCCGGTGCCGGGGCCGACCATGATGACGTCGGTTTCGCCATTTGCCGGCAGGCGGAAGGCGTTGTTGGCGTGGACGTAAACGCGCGGCTTTTCCCCGCTGTTCATCCGGTCCGCGAGGAAGGTGGAGCAAATGCCGCCGCGCTTCCGGCCGAAGGTGTTGTAGCGGACGATGCCCACGCAGAGGTGGACCTCGCCCGGATGCGCGCGCGGACTCGACGCGATCGAGTAGAGCCGCGGCTGGAGTTTTTTCAGGATGGAAACGAATTCCTCGCCATCGGCGAAATCGGCGGGGTGGTCGATGACCAGATCGATCAAATCGCGGCCCCAACAGAAGTCTTCATAGGCTTTTTTGTCATCCGCCTCGACGAGCGAGCGGAGGAAGGGCGAGCCGCTTTTCGCCTGCCATTTCTGGATGATGGATTTGTTGAGCGAGCCGATGTCGTAATGGCGGATCAAGGCCTCGCGCAAGGATGCCTCGCCGCCGGGAACGGGGACGGAACCGGCCTTGAAGGGCAGATTTGCGATGATTTCATCGACCACATCCGGTGGATTCAATGGATAGACCCCCAGCGCGTCGCCGACTTCATAAGTGAGGTCCGAGCCTTCGAGCGAAAGGGCGACCTGGTGGGTTTGTTTGTCGCCCGGGCCGTTCAGATTGTAATTCCGGACCACCGGCGCGGGGAATGGGTTGCTTTTGGAATACCCGGCGTCAGCCGCGTTTGCGGAGGACTCGGTGTTGGCCGGGATGCCGGCGCCGGATGGGGCAAGGGTGGCCAGGACGCCAGCCGACCATTCGGCGTATGGTTGGTCTGGATCCACATCGACATCGACGCGGGGATGGATGCGGTTCGCGCCGAGGGCGGCCAGGCGGGTGTCGAACTCGACGCCGCACTTGCAGTAGTCCGGGTAGCTGCTGTCGCCGAGTGCGAGGACGGAGTAGGAAACGCCGTCGAGGCGGGTGGCGGCATCGCTCATCAGCCAGCCGTGGAGATCCGCGGCGGAGTCCGGCGGTTCGCCGTCGCCGTAGGTCGAGGTGATGATGAGCAGGTTTTTTTCCCGGGCCAGCCGTGCGCGGTCATAGGCGGCCATGTCGTGGATTTCGGGCTCGAAATTGCCCTTTTTCAGCGTCTTGACGAGGCGCTTGGCGAGGCCCTCGGCGGTGCCGGTTTGCGAGCCGTAAAGGACGGTGACCGGCACGGACGGGCCGCTGGGGGCGGCGGCTTGATTTCCCTGGGCGAGGGCTTTGGTGAGGAAATCGTTGAGCCAGGCACGTTGCTCCGCCGTGAACGGGGCGTCATTTGGAATTTGAATCGGGAAAACCATGGTTCTGAAAATAATCGGCCGCAGGCCGCGCGGCGGGAACTTGCGCGGAGAGGGAAATCGGTTCAAGTCCGATTCGCGTCAAATCCGCGGCAGGCAATCGTTTCAGGAATATTTGAGGTTCCCGGAGGGCTTCCTTACGATTTCCAGTTCAGTGCGCCTTTTTTCAGCGCGTAAACGTAGGCGAAAACCAGAACGCCGGCGAATCCCGCCATGCTGATCAGCGCGGTGGGGCCCTGGGCCGCCAAATCGCGGAATTGGACGGCCCATGGATACATGAAGACGACCTCGATGTCGAAAATCACGAACAGCATGGCCACCAGATAAAATTTCACCGAGAAACGCGGCGCGCCTTCGCCGATCGGCAGCATTCCGCATTCATAGGCGCTGTCCTTGGTCGCGTTGCGCTTGCCGGAGCGGCCGAAAATGACGCTCAGTGTGAGGGTCGAGACGGCGAAACCGAGCGCGATCAGGATTTGAAACAGGACGGGAAGGTAGTCTTGGGGCATAATTCGGCGGGCTGACGCAGCGGTCTTAGGAGGCCGTGCCGGAAATGGGTAGAAAAAAAACCCGCACCTTTGACAGGCGCGGGTTTTGGGGAGAGTCGGAGCGGATCAGGCGTCGTCCTGAGCGGCGGCCTCCTGGGCGGCGGCGTAGGCGCTGGATGCTTCGTGGACGCGGGAAGTGCCCTTGTATTCCTTGCCGATTTTTTCGACCAAACCGCGGGTCACGAGGTTTTGAAGCTTTTCGTAAGCGCGCAGGCGGAGCATTTCCTCGCCACCGCTGACGGCATTGCGGACCTTGAGATTGGCGAAAACACGCTCGAAGAGATCGTTGAAGCCGAACACTTTCTTTTCGGAAAGGACGTTACAAAGCTCGTCGGTGACATGGTCTGGAAGGCGTCTTGAGAAGCGGGTACGTTTCGTGGTAATTGCCATAACGGGGCGACCCTACACCTTCCCGCGACAAAAGCGACTCTAAAAAACAAACTTACAATCCCAGCGAGGATTTCGTTTTGTGCAAGACCTAAATTTCAAGAATTTCGCCACTTGCGAATTGTCTCGCGATGCCAGCTTGACAGACCCGGTTTTTTCGCGATTCTCCGCGTCCCGCCCGCGTCGGTAACGTGGCCGGAACTCCCATTCCCATGAAAAAGGATCTTCATCCGAAATACAATCCGGTCGTCTTCGTTGATATGACCACCGGCAAACGTTTCATCACCCGCTCGACCAAGACTTCCGAGAAAAAGGAAATCATCGACGGCGTGGAACACAGCGTCATCTCGATCGGCATCACCTCCGATTCGCACCCCTTCTTCACCGGACTCGCGCAGTTTGTGGATACCGAAGGCCGCATCGACAAATTCCAAAAGCGTTTCGGTGCCGTTCGCCGCGTCGGGAAGCCGAAACTCGACTGATCCAGTCCATTTCCCGAATTTCACCAAAACGCCTGGCCGCCTCGTTGCAGCCGGGCGTTTTGTTTTTCCGGACTGCGCGGGACATGTCGGAGCAGTCCGAAGGAAACCCCGGCTTCGCGGTAAACACCCTTTTGCTTGGCCAATGGGGGATCTCGCGCTTTGATCCGCCCGTGCTCGCGAAACGAATCATTCCCTGCCTTGACGTGACCGATGGCCGCGTTGTCAAAGGTGTCAATTTTGTGGATCTCATCGATGCCGGGGACCCGGTGGAATGCGCGATCGCCTACAACCTGCAGCAGGCGGACGAACTGGTCTTTCTCGAC
>CAYXZE010000089.1:0-9094 GCA_964469395.1 uncultured Luteolibacter sp. | reverse complement strand
AAGTCCACGGCTATCATCCACCGTCGCTCTGCGACAAAGAAAATTGAATCCTTAAAGGCATTGCGCTGAAGCTTGAACTCCGGGCCGCCGGAAAACCGCCATCGCGCCCGGCGTCCGGCGGAGCCGGAATTGCGGCGGGCGGCGACGGAGCGGGCGAGCCTCCGTCATTCATGGATGGAGCCATTGAAAAAGGGGTGACTTCCGCCCCCGCCGCCCTTTCCCTTTTCCCGCATGGATCGAACCGAACTTGAAAACACATGGACGCGCGGACAGCGCTGGGTGAGCGATGGCGAGCCGGAACTCGGGCTGGGGATCATCCGCACGAGCGGCGACGGGCGGGTGGAGATCGCGTTTCCGGCGGCGGGCGAGACGCGGGTTTATGCGATTGAAACGGCACCGTTGCGGCGGGTGAGATTCATGCCGGGCGACCGGATCAAGACGCATTCGGGCGCGGAGATGACCGTGGAACAAGTGCGGGAGGAACGCGGGCTGCGGATTTATGAAACCCATGAGGGCGAGGTCCCCGAAGCGGATTTGTGCGGTTCTATCAGCTTCAGCAAACCGGAGGAGCGGTTGTTCGGCGGGAAGCTCGACGAGCCGGGCGATTTCGATCTGCGCGGCGAGGCGCTCCGCCGCCGCGCGGAAATGCGGCGGTCGCCGGTGCGCGGGCTGGCTGGCGCGCGGATGGATTTGATCCCGCACCAGCTTTTCATCGCCGACGAGGTGGCGAACCGTCCGCGCCCGCGGGTTCTGCTGGCGGATCAGGTGGGTCTGGGAAAAACCATCGAGGCGTGTCTGATCCTCCACCGCCTGATTCTAACTGGCAGAGCGGAGCGCGTGATCGTCCTGGTGCCGGAGCCGCTGGTGCATCAGTGGTTCGTGGAGCTGTTGCGGCGTTTCCAGCTTTCATTCAGCCTTTACGATGAGGAGCGCTGCGAGGCGATCGAGCATGGCGATCCCGGCTGCAACCCGTTTCTCGACAGCCAGTGGGTGCTGGCCGCCGTTGATTTTCTGGCAGGAAACGAGCAGCGCGCCGCGCAGGCGCGGGAGGCGGGCTGGGACGTGCTGGTGGTGGATGAGGCGCACCATTTGGAATGGTCGCCGGAGCAACCCGGACCGGCCTATGAAGTGGTGCGCGATCTCGCCGAAATCACGGAAGGCCTGCTCCTGCTCACCGCCACGCCGCAGCAACTCGGGCCGGAAGGCCATTTCGCACGGCTGCAACTGCTGGACCCGGAACGCTATGCGGACCTGCGGCAATACCGGGAGGAAACACTGCATTACGAGGAGGTGGCCGATGTGGTGGAAGCACTGGCGGCGGGTGCCGGCGTGGACGAGCGGTTGAAATCATTCGTGGCCGGACACCATCGGTTAGAACGACGGGTGGCGGATTTGATCGCGGAAACGCCGGATGCTCGCGAGCGCCTGACCGCTGATTTGTTAGACGGTTTCGGCGTGGGCCGGGTGATGTTCCGGAACACGCGGGCCAAGCTCGGCGGCTTCCCGCAACGCGAGCCGCGGCTCGCGCCGGTGACGGACAAGGTGAAGTGGCTGGGTAAATTGTTAGATGAAACGGGCGAGGAAAAAATCCTGGTCATCGCCAAAACCCGCGGGCTGGCGGAGGAGGTGCTGGACGAGCTCCATGCGGCGACCGGCGTGAAAGGCGTGTTGTTTCACGAAGACCTCACCTTGCTCCAGCGCGATCGCAACGCGGCGTTCTTCGCGGAAGAGGATGGCGCACGGATTCTCGTCTGCTCGGAGATCGGCAGCGAAGGCCGGAATTTCCAGTTCGCCCGGCATCTGGTTTTGTTCGACCTGCCCGAAGACGTGGACCTGCTGGAGCAGCGGATCGGCCGGCTCGACCGGATCGGCCAGAAGGGCACGATCCAGGTGCACGTCCCGCACCTGCCCGGCAGCGGGGAGGAAATCCGGATGCGCTGGCTGGAGGAAGGGCTGGATGCTTTCCGCGCCAGCCCGCCCGGCGCGGCGGAAATCCAGCGCGAGCTGCGGTTCGATCTGGAAGAAGCGATCGGCGAGCGCGAGGGAATCGACGAGCTGATCGGAAAAACCCTGGCCTGCCGGAAACAGATTTCCGAACGGCTGGCACGCGGGCAGGATCGCTTGTTAGAGCGGAGTTCGCACCGGCCCGAGCGATCCGCCTGGCTGGTGGAGAAGATCCGCGAGTGGGACGGAGACGCGGGGTTCGAGGATTTCCTGCTGCGCTTGTTCGAGTTCTTCGGCGTGCACATCGAGGAACTCGGCAGCCGCCGTTATTTCCTGCTGCCGGGGAATTTGAAGTCCGACGCGTTTCCCTCGCTGCCGCCCGATGGCATGACCGTGACGCTCGACCGCCAGCGGGCGCTGGAACGGGAGCAGGAGGCGTTTCTCACCTGGGATCATCCGCTGGTGCGCGGCGCGCTCGACCTCATGCTCGGCACGGAAGCGGGCAACGCGACGTTCGGCGTCTGGGATTCCAGCGGCGAGAAAACGATTTTGCTGGAAGCCTGGATCGTCGTCGAATGCGTGGCTCCGGCGCGGTTGCACGTCGAGCGGTTCCTGCCGCAAACGCCATTGCGGATCCTCGTGGATCACAAGGGCGGCGACCACAGTGGAAATGCCGCTTTCGCCAGACCGCCGCTGCGCAAAGGCGATGCCGCCGGGCTGACGCGGAATGAAAAAGTGAAACGGATTTTCCTGCCCGCGATGTTAGAGCAAGCCCGCGAACTCGGAACCGCCCGCAGCCATGCCATTGTCGATGACGCCATGACTCTCATGCGCGCCGAACTGGCGGCGGAAATTTCCCGCCTCCGCGATCTGGCGGAAGTGAACGACCACATCAAGCCGGAGGAAATCACCGCGCTTGAGGAACGCGAAAACGAACTGGCCGCCGCGATCCGAAACGCCCGCGTGCGGCTCGACGCGGTGCGGCTGATCTGGAAAGCGCCGCCCGGTTAGATCGTTTGCAAAAAATGGCGACGGCCCGGAGTTCAAGCTTCAGCTTGTCTTCGTGAACTCCGGCCAACACCTTTCAATTCCCGCCAAAAAACGGTGCCAGAGCCTCACTCACCGCGGCATCGATCCGGGAGGCGCGGGTTGCCGCGGAGGTGCCGCTGATCACGTCGCCCTTGGCGATGTTCCGATAGACGAGCTTGTGGGTGCGGCTGTCGATGACATCGACAATCACACCGGCCTGGCGGAAAAAGTCGGGGCGTTTGTTTTCAAGCGCGCCGCGGGTGTGGGCGACGTCCGCGATCTGATCCCCGTCACGGCCATAGCCGAAGTAGGCGTCATAGCGCGCGGTCATGCCCGGCTCCTGATAGATGACCATGTAGGCGACAGTCAGATCGGCCCCGCCGCCGCCAAAGGCCATGCCCTTGGAGGTGAACCATTTGGAAATGGAGTTCCGGATCATGCCGTGGACCTGGGTTTCGGTCGCGCTCGCGGCGGCGGACCTGTTAGGATCGCGCTGGATGAGGCGGGCGGAAGTGTAGCCCTTGCTGGTTCCCTTCGGCATGTCAACGCTCGTCGAGCATGAAACGAGGCCGAGGGCTGCGATGGCGAATAGACTGCGGATCGATGCTTTCAACATGCGGAAAACACTGGCGAAGCGGGTTTCCGAAGGCAATCGGATTCTCCCGGGCCGCCCGGCTTTCGACAAAGCGCGTTTTCCACCCGCCCGCTAGTCGATTCTGATCCGCTTCGCCACCGGCACGTGCTTGTTCAGCCAGGCGAGGAAGAAAAACACCCGCAGCCGCCACCAGACGGCGAACGACAGGCTGGTGCAGCCGGCGAGCACGGCGTTGATCGAGCAGACCATGCCCCAGCGGTTGTATGGCTGGAAGAAAATCTGGGCGAAGTGCAGCTTGTAGAAATTCTCGATGAACTCCCAGTAGATGGCGATGCGCTTGCGGTTGTCCTTTTCGTAACGCTTCATCCCGGTCGTTAGAGGATGGCCGGTTTCCAGCGCCTGGTGGATGGCCCGCGCGCCTTGCTGGCCGCTGGTCATGGCGAGCAGGACGCCGCTGGAGAACATGGGGTCGATGAAGCCCGAGGCATCGCCCGCCCGCAGGACGCGCGGCGAGACGAGTTTTTCATTCTTGTAGGAGAAATCCGCGATGACGTGCAGCTTCTCAAGCATTTCCGCCTTCGCGAACCGCTTGCCCACCGTCGGAGTGGTTAGAACCGCGTTGTCGAACGCTTCCTGCGGCGTGACGCCCAGCGCCTTGAAATCCGCGGCGTCGATGACGAGGCCGACGCTGACTTTATCCGCCGCCAGCGGGATCATCCACATCCAGGATTTCTCGCGGCGGACGATGAGGATATCGCCCTCTTCCTCGCCCGTCGGCATTTCCACTCCGTCGAAATGGCTGAAAATGGCGATCTTCTTGTGACCGGAATAATACTCGCGCTGGGATTCGCGGTTCGCGGTGAAATTGCCGAGGCCGCTGGCGTCGATGAGATAGGGCGCGGCCACTTCCCGCTCCGTGCCGTCTGCGGCACGGTATTTCAGAACCACGCGGTCCGGCTCCACGCGGTGTTCGAGCACCTGGCTTTCCTCACGGACTTCCGCGCCGTTTTCCCGCGAATGGTGCAGCAGGATGTCGTCGAATTTCGCGCGCTCCACTTGCAGGGCTTCGGGAAATTCGGTGAACGCGCCCTTGGAGAAATCCAGCCGGCTGCCGCGCGTGTCGTTGCCGAGGATGAACTGGGCGGCCTTTTTCCTGGTGAAGCCGACGGTGGAAATTTTTTCCCAAACACCGAGATCGTCGAAAATTTTCCGGTTATACGGCAGCAGCGATTCGCCGATGTGGAACCGCGGAAATTTCATTTTCTCCAGCACCAGCACGCGCCGGCCGGCCTGGGCCAGCGTGGTGGCTGCGGTGGACCCGGCGGGGCCGCCGCCGATGATGATCACGTCCCAGTTTGTTTCAGTCTCAGTCTGCATGGTCGGTAAGCCGCGACCATTGTCGATCCGCCGCAGTCGTGCAACTGCGGGTTGAATGAAAGTGACGCGTCCGGAATATTGCATTTCCCCCGGGTCCGGGAATAATCCGCGCCATGCCGTCCGAGACTTCCCCGAACATTGCCGATTCCTATGATGTCATCGTGATTGGCGGGGCTCTATCAGGCGCGGCGACGGCGACGGTATTGCTGCGGAAAAACCCCGGAATCCGCATTCTCATCATCGAGAAATCGGCGAAGCTCACCCGCCGCGTGGGCGAGGCGACGGTGGAAATCAGCGGTTTTTTCATGTGCCGGGTGCTGGGGATGACCCATTACCTGAACGAAAACCACCTGGTGAAGCAGGGGCTGCGGTTCTGGTTCAAGAACGACGAGGTGGAAAACCTCGGGCAGGCCAGCGAGCTCGGCGCGAAATACCTTTCCCGCATTCCGTCCTTCCAACTCGACCGCGCCGCCTTCGACGAGGAAGTGCTGCGCCGCGCCGGAGTCGCCGGAGCGCAGATCCTGCGACCCGCCACGGTTTCCAAAATCGAACTCACGCCCGGCGGCGAGCAGTCGGTGGAAATCAAACACGGCGAAACGAAGCGGACCGTGCGCGCCCGCTGGATCGTGGACGCCTCGGGGCTGGCCGCGATGATCGCCCGCAAGCAAGGCTGGTGGAAGTCCAACACCGAGCACCCCACCGCCGCCGCCTGGTCGCGCTGGAAGGGCGTGAAAGATTGGGACAGCCGCGAGCTGGCCGAGAAATTTCCCGAATGGTCACGCGCCGTTTATGGCCTGCGCAACACCGCGACCAACCACATCATCGGCGACGGCTGGTGGAGCTGGTGGATTCCGCTCAAGGGCGGCGACGTCAGCGTGGGCGTGGTCTGGGACCAGCGGCTGGTCGATTTCCCGAAGGAAGGCGGCATCGGCGAGCGGGTGAAATCTTTCCTGATGGAGCACCCGGTCGGCAGGGAAATGATCGTGGACGCGGAATTCTGCGCGGAGGACCAACTGTGGCGGAGAAATCTCGCTTACTACAGCACCACCTTCGCCGGTGACGGATTTGTGCTGGTCGGTGACGCCGCCGCTTTCATGGACCCGTTTTACAGCCCGGGCATGGACTGGATTTCCTTCACCACCTTCAGCGCCGCGGACCTCATCACCAAGCAGCGGAACGAAGGTCTAACCGAAGAACGGATCGCCCGCTACAACCGGGATTTCTCGACGTGTCACCGCCGCTGGTTCGAGTCGATCTACAAGGACAAGTATGAATACATGGGCGAGTTCGACCTGATGAGCCTGGCCTTCCGCTTCGACCTCGGGCTTTATTACTGGGGCGTCGTCGAGGTGCCGTTCAACAACGGCGAGGAAGCGCTCACCGCGCCGCCGTTCTCGCCGCCGAGCGGCCGCATTTTCCACCGGCTGATGAGCACCTACAACCGCCGTTTCGCCCAAATCGCCCGGCTCCGCCGCAAGGAAGGCCGGCTCGGAAAATCGAACCGCGGCAACCGCTGCCTGATCCCCGGCTTCAAGCTCAACCGCGGCAACATTTTCAACCTCTTCGCCTTCCTCGCCGAGTGGGCCTGCCTGGAACTCCGCGAAGGCTGGCGGAGCTGGGGCGATGAAAAGGAAACGAAGGCGATGGAGCCGGATGGCGTGGAAGCGGGCGGTTAGGCCGACATCAGGGAGAATCAAATCCTCCCCCGCAGGATGAGAGAGGGGATTTTGCGCGGATGGATCCGGCAAAGGCTTCATGCATTTTCTGACAGCACTTCGTAGATCGCCTCCAAGATGTCCGCAAGCCACTGCCGGTTCCGCTCACTGCCGTCTTCTTTGGACCAACGGACCAGCGAATCCTGAATCCAGGCAAGATGGCGCTTTGTAGGATGAGTCAGGGAAAACAGCCAGCCGTCGATTTCGATGAACTCATGTGTGACCCGCACTCGCGCCGGGATCGGCAGAATCGGCCAGTATTCCGATGCCATGATCCAATGACCGCAGGCGCGCGCCGGGATCGGAAGAGACGGCCCGTGTTCCGAGGCGAGGATCCATTGATTGTCGGGGCGAGCGAATATGCGGATATACATGGGCGGATTGGAAACGAGGGGAAAAACAGATTGATACGGATGAACCGGATGGAAACTCAGGCGGCGATGCGGCTGGCGGAATTTTGATAGAGACGGATCATCGCGTCCCGGCGTCTTCTCGCCTCCTCCACATTTCTGGTATGGAGCGGATTGCGAACTCGTTTGGCTTCACCGTTCGCGGTTTTGATTTTGAAATTACAATACCAGGCACCGTTGTTGTTCCAGATGTGATGATTCGGATTCTTCGCAACGGATCTCATCTTGAGCCGGGTTGTGCCGGATTTCGCTGTCGGAAGCGCGACGTTCAGCGGAGGGGGATTCTTGATCTGGTCCAGCGCTACGGAGGTTTTCACCGTATTGACGAGGTTTTCGAGTTCTTTGGCGCTGGCGAAACGGCGCAGATTTTCCTTCGCCACATTTTCGATCTGGCGGATTCGCTCGCGGGAAACACCAAATCGTTGACCGATCTCTTCCAAAGTATGGCGGCGTTCCCCATCGAGTCCGCTGCGGAGTTCGAGCACCTGACGCTCGCGTTCTGATAGGGATTTCATGGCTTCCCCGAGCAGTTTCCTGGAGTTGCCGGCATCCCACGCCTCCGCCGGATCAGCCGCGGCGGAGTCTCCCATGAAGTCGAGGATCGTCGCGCCATCCGCGTCTCCGGCCGGGCTGTCCAGTGAAACGGCGGACTGATCCAATTCCAGCAGCTCGCGCACACGGGTGACGGTGATATCCATCGCCCGGGCGATCTCCTCGGCAGTCGGTTCGCAGCCGGTTTCCTGAAGGAGTTGCGCCTTCGCCGCCTTCATCTTGCGGATGGCTTCGAGTTGATTTTCCGGAATCCTGACCGTCCGTGAGTGCTTGGACAAGGCGCGGCAGATCGCCTGGCGGATCCAGAAGGTGGCGTAGGTGGTGAATCGGTTGCCGAGGCGGCAGTCGAATTTCCCCATCGCGTTCATGAGTCCGCGGTTTCCCTCCTGCATGAGATCTTCCGGATCCAACCCCCTTCCCTGATAGTCGCGAACAAGATGGGCCACCCATCCCTGATGGGCCATGACCACCGTGCCCATCCCGTCATTGGCCACCTTGCGCCAATGACGCAGCTCGACCGAATTCACATCTCCGGATCGCTCAAGCTCGCTGATGTGGATTTCCGCATCATTGATCGATTGGAACAGTTCGAATTCCTGCTCGCGGGTGAGCGTGGCGGATGCCACGGGGCGTTTGGGGGCGTCGGCTGTTATGGTGGATGGGGTCGTGGATCGGGAGGAAGCGCGGGTCATTGGAGTCATGGGGCGGATGTCTGGTGGCGGGACCGTGCAACACGGGCACGAGGGTGCGGCTTGCGGCGTGGTGCCGGGGAAACGATGGGGCTGAAGCGCGTGATCCGCGCCCAACACCGGGAAACTCTGGAACTGACGGATTGGGCGGTTTGTGCCGGTAAATTGCCGGAGGATTCTCTGATCGGATGGATGGCCGCTGCCGTGAATGTTCCCGAGTTACTTGCCGTAACGCCTGGGGTTGTCAAATTTGCCTGAAGAAATTGTGTCATAACCGGAAATTTGGCGCGGATTGCCGGGGAGACTTGGCATCGAATCGGGTTTTTGCGCCCTTTTTTCGCCTTTTTGCGGCTAAGAGAATCCAGATGCGTCGGCCCTGCACCAATTTGCCGAAAATCAACACAACTTCCTGATAATCAATTACGAAAAAATTCCAAATCCGGATACCTCCCCCGACAACAGGACAGAAACAGCCAGTTGTGTCATAACGGGCGACTCCGCGCTTTATTTTAACGGGCTGAACCCGCATGTCACCCAAACACCCATGCCCCCATCAACTTACCTTCATGAGATACTGGATAAATGACATTGCCTCACAAGCTCTTGATTGGCCTCTTCCGCCCACTTCAGGGTGTTGGCGGCCCCGCGGTTTCGGGCGGTGGCGCAGGTGCGGGTCAGCGCCTCCAGCGAGGGGTGACGATCTGCGACCGTGGTGATGTCATTGAATTCCCGCAACAAATCCTCGGTTGGGAGGGAAAGCGCCACTTCACGCACCTTGAGTCG
>CAYXZE010000088.1:0-9113 GCA_964469395.1 uncultured Luteolibacter sp. | reverse complement strand
CGGACTGGATGAACATGCCGCCGGAGCCGCACGCGGGATCGAGGATGCGGCCGTGGTAGGGCTCCAGGATTTCCACGATCAGCCGGACGATGGAGGTGGGCGTGTAGAATTCCCCGCCCTTCTGCCCCTCGCTCATCGCGAACTTGCCGAGGAAGTATTCGTAGATCAGGCCGAAAACATCATAATTGGGCCCATTCGTTTTCTCCTCATTCGCTTCCGACGGTCGCAGACCGCCGCTACAGCGCAGATCAATGGAGGCCATGGTCTTGAGCAGGGAGGCGAGCGTGCGGCTTTCGAGGATGTGGTAGCTCTTCGGCAACACGTCGGCGAGGTCCGGGTTCTCCTTCTCGATGGCGCGCATCGCTTCATTGACGGCTTGGCCGACATTCGCGCCCTCCGGCAGGCTGAGCAGATGGGAGAATCGAGCCTCATCCGGCAGATAGACGACGCCCGCGGCATGGAAATCCGTGGGGCCGATCTTGCGCCGGGATCCGGTCTGCGGCTGGATTTCCTCCTTCACCGCCGCGAACCGGACATCCGCATAGCGCAGGAAGATCAGGCCGAGGACGGTGGGAGAGTATTCGGATGGCTTGAGTGAGGCACCTGCCCACAGCAGGTTGGCGGCGTCCCAGAGGGTTTTCTCAAGCGCGGCGTGGGAGTCGTCGGAAGTGGCGGGTTCGGTCCAGTGCATGGAGGTGTCACTGAGGCTAACGACCGGGGATGGATCGGGAAAGAGAAAGAACCGTAAAAATGGAGGGTGGGACTTCGGCCCACCTGGTCGATGGGGAGGAAAAGAGGTGGCGATGTCTCTTCTCTTTCACATCTCATCGGCATGGCGGGCCGAAGTCCCGCCCTCCCTAAACGCATGCGGTAGGATTTAATCTCCCACTCGATAGCGACATCATCCGGAACCCTCCTTGCCGATTTTTCAAACGGTCCCTTCGCCTCTCCTGAGTCCGGCTCCCCCCATCAGCCCTAGCAGCAGGCACAATAGGATGGCGAGCCAGGCGTGGCCGCTGCCGCCGTCGCGCTTGAGATCGAGGGTGAGGACCATCGGACGCTGGCCGTCCACCTGCACGCTGCGTCCGAAGGTGAGGACGGTGCCGCGTTCGGGGAGCGTGACATCGAGCGCGACCGGCGCGGGTTCGGCGGCGAGCTGCTGGGTGACGATGCGGTTGGCGATTTCCTTGAGCGCGGAATTCTCGTCGGCGGTGTTGCCTTCGAGAAACCGGTCGAACTGCTTGGGATCGTAATTCGAGCCGCCGCGCAAAACCGGATTCGCCTCGGCGGCGCGTTTGAGCTGGGAATAGTCGCCCTGTCCGGAAGCCGAGCGATTGTCGATTTCCAGCTTCTGGCGGCGGGTGTTGAGGCCGAGAACGGCCTGCTGGGTCTTGAGCTGGCGGAGTTGCACGCGGGCGTCCTCGCCGGAAGCGGCGTCTAACTGGTTGCTGCGGACGGCGTTGCTGAAGGCCTGGCTGGCTTTTTCCTGATCCCCCGCCGCCATCCAGGAGTTGGCTTGATCCAGCAGGGCGACCGCGCTTTTCGCGTCGCTCTCCTTTTTCCCGCGGACAAAAGACTGATAGTCCTCCAGCTTGAACGAACCCATCGCGGCCTGTTGCTGCAAATCGAAATCGCCGCCATGATCCGCCATGCGCCAGCCTTCCGGCACCAGCACGCGCCAGGTCAGACTTTCCATCGGCACGTTGAGAACCGGTCCCTCGATCCTTTTCCCCTTGGCCGTTCCCGCCGAGTAAACGAAGCGGACCGTGGCCGGGCGACTGACTTCCGGGGATGGGAAAACGTAAAACAGCCACTGGTCGCCCTCGCGAACCAGGGTGGCTCCCTCATCGTTGACGAGGACGTTGAAAAGGGCGGCTCCCTTCGGCAGCTTCAGGCTCAGGGTCTCCTTGCCGACGACCCGCATTTTCAAATCCACCGCCGTTAGAGCGTCGCCGGCCGGCGACATCAGCGTGGTGAGCGAGCCCTCGACGACGCGGATTTTTTGCAAGGTGGCGAGTTCGTGACGTTTCAGAACGACCGGCAGCGGTCCTTCCGGATCGGCCACGCGGAAGGCCATCAGCGGCGCGACACTGCCGGCCACCGGACCGAGCGAGGATTGCACCACCGCCCAATCCGCCCGCTGCCAGCCGCGCGGCAAGGCGCCGGCTTCCAGCTCCATGCGCCCGCCCGCACGGATCGCGGTGAAATAAGCAAGCTGCCGGACCTGCTCCAGCACGATGGGTTGGATCAGTTCGTTACCGACATCCTTTCCGGCGCGCTGGAATTCCAGCTCCACGCGGGTTTCCCCGGCGACACCTCGGTGGAATCGGATTTCCCGCAGACCGTCCTCGCCCGCCACCGACACCAGATCGGCCACGGCGGCTCCATTCGCCCGCACGGTCGCGGCGGCGGTGGCGTCCAGTCCGGGAATGCGGACGCGCAGCGATTTGACCGCGGCGTTTTCGATTTTATAACCGATGGAAATCCGCGTGAGCACCTGCCCCTCCCGCAACGTGGCTTCGTGAAACACCTGCGCCGTCACCCATGGATCGAGCCGGCTGATGGCCAGTCCGAGCGACCAGTCGCTCTGCAATACCCGATAGACCAGCGCTCCGGGCCGGGTCGCGGCGCGGGACGAGTCGTTGGAAACATCGGCGATCTCGCGGGAATCCAATTGGGAGACGTTTTTCCGGTCCACCGCGCGGACTTGCAGGCCGCGCTCGGGGACGATGGTTAGAACGCCGGTTTCGCGCGACGCGTCGCGCAGGAACAACCTCGGCACCTGCCATTTTTCCCGCGCGCCGGGCGGGCGTCCGGTTAGAGTTAGATTGAAATCGCGCCTGCCCATCGTCTTGCCGGAAAGGTGCAGGGTCACCACGCGCTTGCCGTCGCTCTTGCCTTCCGTCCAATGGCTCAGGCCCTCGCCGGTCGCGGTTTCGATTTCCAAACCATCCGGCACCTCGACCGTGAGACGGAAAACACCGGAACGCGTGATCGTGACGGACAGATCGGTCGAGACCACCAGCCGGTCCTCACCCAGCGAAACCAGTTGCCACGACTCGGCCCGCAATTCCGGAGCCACGGCGGCGACCTTCACCCGGGCCGCCACTTTTTCCGCGCCATAGCGGAATGCGTGCTGGAGCAGGGCCAGCGGATTTCCCTGCTTGTCCCGGGGCAGCAATCTACCGTTGAAATCCTCCGGATTCACCCGGGAAAGCCCTTCGACCTGAATGGACTCCGGTTGCGCCTCCTCACCGAAGGCCAGCGCGAGGAAACCCACCTCACCCGCGGAGCCGGTCACGCGAACCGGAGCGAGAGCAAGATCCATCGGCAAGCCGCCGGCACCGCGCTGGGTCTCGATGGTGAAGCCGAATGCCTGGTCCTGCGCCGGCTCCACCGGCACGCGCAACTCGCGCTTTACCGGATCGAACCGCCACGATCCGACCGGTCCGTCGATCACATCGCTCACCGTGAAACCCTCCGGCACCGTCATCACCAGCGCGGAAACCCGGCCCTGCGCCGGACGGATCGAGACGCGGTGGCGGCCGTTCACCACGCCGGGACCCGGTAGAAACAAGTTGGAAACCTCGGCGAAAAACCTCGTTTCCTCCGCGCTCACATCGCGCTGTTTCGGGCGGGCCTGGATCGAAACCGGGTCCGCCGGACCGAGGATCATGACCGCGCCGCTTTCATTGGCCTGCAACCCTTCGAGAGCCGTCACCTTGGCCGCGCCGGGGGAGAAAAACTCCCAGCCGCCCTGATCCCAACGCAGCGTTACCTGCCGCAGTCCAGCGGAACCGCCGGGGAGTTGCCAGCCCTTTCCGGGTTCAGGCAGCGGCATTTCAAACACCGCCCTGCCGGTCTGGCGGCCCGCCGTTTCCATGACGAGGAAATACGCGGCCTCATCCTTCAGCCCCCCCTTGCTCACCCGCAATCCCGCGCCCTCGAAGCCACTCAACACCGCCGGTTCGCGCAGCAGCAGGAAACGATCCCCCGCCTCGCCACGGACCGTCACATCCAGCGTCCCGCGCAGGCGTCCATCGCGAATCTGCCAGTCATGAACCATCGATTCCGCGGACTTCAATCCCGGGATTCCGGCGGCCTTGGCATCACCCACGCCAAAGCCCGTTAGAAGCACGAGCGCCACCACCGCTTCCGCCACTCCCGGCTTGCGCCTGCGGAACTCCCGCATGACGTGCGGCAGCCACCATGCCAGGCCGATCAGCGCGATGACGGCGAAAAACAGCCCCGCGCCGCCGCGAATGGATAGAAACGCCGCCGCCACCAGCGCCACGCCGCAGGCCTTCCACCAGCGGTCCCGCTTCAGCCAGCCGCGCAGCAGCACCGCCACGCCGAGCCCCAAAGCCAGCCACATCCCCCACCCCGCGCATGCCTGCCAGGGTGCGAGGTTGCCGATTTCCACCGCCACCTCGCTGCCCGCCGCCACCACCGGCGCGGCGTATTCGAGCGCCGCGAGTCCCGCCCGCCCGGTCGCGGCGGCCAGCAGCCCGAGTCCCGCCGCCGTGACGACGAACACCAGGCCTAACAACAGCGCGGAAATCCTCCGCAGTCCGTCAGCCCGGCCGCTCCCCAGCGCCAGCGCGGCAGCTCCTAACAAAAACAAACCGCCCGCCATTCCGGCATGCCGCGCCAGCCATTCCCACCCGCTTTCCGCCAGCACCGGACGCACCAGCTCCGCGGTGCCGCCACGGGGCACGAGTTGGCGGCCCTCGTCACCGGTGACGATCCACTCGCCAATGACCACCGGAGCCGACAGACGCGGCGCGGCCAGATGCGGGTGTCTGGCATTTTGGGCGCGCGCGCCGTAACGCAGGCTGACTTCCACCGCCTGATTCGGATCCATCTGCGCGGGCAGCGGCACCAGCGTTTCGCCGCCGTCGGCGCGAGCATTCACCGCCTCGCCATTGACCTTCGCCTCCCACAACGAGGCCCCCTCCGGCAGCGTCGCCCGCAAGGCGTTGCGACCGCGGGATTTCACGAAAAACCGGGCGTCCGTCACCCATTGCCCGTCGCGCGAGACCTGGCTGGAAAGCTTGAGGAAATCCACCACCTGCTCGACCGTTTCACCCGGATTGAACCACTCGACGTTCATCCCGATTTTGAAATCCCGAGCCGTGTATTGCCACGCGGCGAGCGTCGGAGCGGTGCTGAGCAAACGGAACTCCGCAGGCAGTTCGCTCGGATCAATCGCCAGCAACGGCCCTTCGCTGACCGGCTTGGCGAATTTCACCTGCAGCGGGCTGACCACCTGGACATAACCGCGCTCCGCCTGCACGTCGAGCGGGCGGACCTCACCGGGTGTTAGATCGCCGCCGCGCGCGCTCATCGGCCGCTCGAAGGTGAGCAGAACGGTGCCGGTGCCGAGGACCGGCCGCGACAGCGGAACGATCACCGTATTGCCTTCACGCCGCCAGTCGCGACCGACGTTCTGGCCGGTGACGTCGATGTTCCCGATGCCGTCCGGCACGGAGATTTTCCACTCGGTGGCAGGCGCGCCGACGACGAAGTAATTGATCAGCACACTGCCATACGCCGCCCCCGCCTTGAGCGAGTAGAGATGGAAAACGTCCGCCTGGACGCTTTGACCGAGCGCCTCGGCGGTGAATCCGACCTGCCACTCCCCTTCCCGCAAGCGGAACGCCTGTTGCAGTCCCGCAATCTTCTTCGGGAAAAACGTCACCGGCACCTCGGCCACGCCGCTGGTCTTGCCGGCGACCAACCGATAGCCCGCCGCGGCCGCCGCGCCGACATAACCGCGCCGCGATTTCACGCCGGGAAACCCGAGTGGCTTGAGATCCCACGCTCCGGCCTTGGCAGCCTCGTTCTTTTCCAACCGCACGCTGACCAGTTGGCGGTTCATCACGGGTTGTTTGAAAATGATCTTGAGCCGGCGTCTGCCGTCCTTCACCTCGCCGGCCACCGTGTAGTCCGCCACCTCCGCGCCGGTCACCGCCGCCACCGCGTGATCGGCCGGGATTTCCAATTCCCACTCGCGCAGCGGAGCCTCGCGGATGTCGAGTTCCAGATCCGCCGACACCCGGCGATCCGTCTCGGCGAGCTCGTAAACAGTCACCTCCGTCACCGCGACTTCCGGCAAGACCTGATCCGCCTGGATCGCATAGCCATAATCCGCCGAGGGAAACCGATAGACGAACACCTGCCGGAGATTCTCGTCCACACCGCCGGGAAATTGTCCGGGCGCGAGTTGAATCAGGCCCTTCGCATCGGCCACTTCGATTCTAACCGCGCCTTCGTTCGCCACCCGCAACCAGCCACTGTGACGCAGCGAGCCGTTAGGAATCATCCGCAGCGCCTCCGTTCTAACCGGAAATCCGCCGAGCGCCGCCTGCGCCTCGATCACGATCCGCCCGCCGCCTTCGATCGGCCTGCTCAATTTCACGTCGAGGCGGCGCTTGCCGTTTTCCTCCGCCACCGACCAGCCGAGCACCGGATCGCCCGTGACCGCCAGCACCTCGCCCGGGCCGTCGAGCGCGAGTGACAGGTTCGCGAGCTTCCCTTGCAGGACCCGCAGATCCACCGTCGTCAACTGCCGCAGCAGGCCGCTGCCGATCCGCACGTCGCTGGATTCCGTGCTGGAGAAAAACAGCGCGCCATCGGCCACCGTGTCCGCCGCGCGCCAGGCCATCGTGGCCATGCCATCGGCAGGAAGAAACCCGAGAAAACCGCGCGAGGCGTCCTGCGACAACTCCGGCACCACGGTGAGCTCGCGATCGAAGGCCGCCGCCTTGTCCGGTCCCAGAATTCTAACCGGCACGACGACACCGGCCCGCAACTTGAATTCAAGAGCCTGCCAGTCGCCGTCGCGAGTCACCGGCACCACGAAATCCATCGCCACCGGAATATCCCCGGCGCGTTCCGCCACCAGATCGTAGCCATCATTTTCACGCAGAACCACATGCCAGCCATCCCCCGCAACGCCGCCGGAAATGGCCGCTCCGCCGCTGAACAACTCCACCGCCGCGCCACTCGCCGCGGCGCGCGCGGTGCCGGTGAGATGGAAGGAAATGCTGTTGCCATTCGCCGCCAACTGGCCGGTCAGCGCGGCATTCATCAACTCCAGCCCGCGCGCACCCGTGCCGCCGGCCGAGGCCGCGACCTCCAGAGTCGCCAGTCCGTAACCGAGAAACTTGCGGCCCTGGGCGGCATCCACCGGGAGCAGGCCGTCCGCTTTCAAGACGCGGAGGTCCACGCTGGCGGCGGTATTCAGACTCACGGCCAGGGAAAATCCGGTGGCCGGACCGGGACCGGGAAGCAGCAGGGTGGCGGCAGGCTTGTCGAATTTGAGGCGGGTTTTCATCAGCAGCCGCAGATCGGTTAGAGTCTTGCCCTCGGTCATGACGGGCCGCACATCGAGAAACCGCGCACCGTTTTCAGCCACCCGCACCGACCAGTCGCGCAGTCCCGCGCCAGTGACCGAAAGCACCTCGCCCGCGCCGCTCAGGGCCAGCGTCAGGGTTTCCGGTTTTCCCTGATGGATCTTGAAATCAAGCGTCTGCTCGCTGGTGACTTCTTCCAAACCGACCTGGATTTTCACGTCGGCCGCCGCGGAGAAAAACAACGGCACTTCCTTGGGAACCTTGCCGAGCGGAACGAGGATGACGCGGTCGTCAGGCTCTTGAGCGAAGCAAAAAGTGGTTAGAGCGATGAGGAGGAGAGATAAAGTTCTCATGAGGTTTGGTTTTCTATCACGCGCTGTGGATGGCGTGGGTAAAGAGTGTGTAAATTGGTTGCTTGGACTGCGGCAGCCTGCTGCGGCTTTGGGGCTCGCAGCCTGCCGCGCCCCCTCGCCAGCAGGCTGGCAGAGGGAAAAGCGGCAGCAGGCTGCCGCAGTCCAAGGTGATGGTTCATTTCAATTTTTCGATGACTTGCAGCATGTCTGAAACCCGCGGGCTGTTGCCGTAAAACTGCTTCACGAAAGCGGTGGAACCGACGAGCTGTTGGAAATCGATGGCATCGGCCAGCGGCCCGCCCCTGAGTTTTTCCGCGGCGAAGAGCGAGAGCCCGGCGAGCTGCATGGATGGCGTGGCGCGGTCGAAGGCGGTGGCGCGGGCGTCGTGGGGAATCGTCCACGAACGCTCGACCATCTGGCCGCCCGCGGCATCGCGGAAACGCACGCTGACCTCGCCGAGTTCGCCGGAACCTTCGGCGAGCGGCTCGACCTGATAGATGGCCACACCGGCCTCGTCCGCCGCGAGTTCGGCGGCGTCCACGGCGTCGTTGCGGAAGTCCTCGGTTTTCAAGCGATCCTTCTCGAAGCCGATGAGCTTGTATTTCCCGACGCGCTGCGGGTTGAAAATCACCTGCACCTTCACGTTCTCCGCCGCCGGGCGGAAGGCACCGGCGAGCTGGCGGGCGAAGCTGTCGTTCTTCTCGCTGCCGACCACATAGTAGCGGCCATTGCCGTTGCGGGCCATTTCACCTAACAACCGGTCGTTCAGGCCATCCGCGCCGATGCCCGCGATGTCGAAGGCGATGCCGTTCTGGCGCAGCGCCTTCACCTGCCCGGCCAGCCGCGCGGGGTCGGCGTCTCCGAGGTTCGCCGCGCCGTCGGTGAACAGGACGATGCGGTTCTGCGCCCCGGCGAGTTGATGGCGTTCCGCCATTTGCCGACCGATTTTCAACGCCTCTTCCAGGTTCGTGCCGCCCTCGCTGGCGTCCAGATTCACCAGTCCGCCCAATTTCGTGCATTGATCACCGGCCAGACCGTCGGCAAGCAACCGCGAGGTGCGGGAAAAGCCGACGACACTGACGAGATCGTTTTTCGTGAGCAGCCCGCCGAGTTGGGCGAGCGCGTGATCCATCGCGGCGCGGCGATCCTCGCGGGCCATCGAGCCGGATTGATCGACCAGCAAGGTGAGGCGCAACGGCTGCGCCGCACTGCGACCGACCGACCCGGTGCGCAACGCCACGCGCACCAGGTTCCGACCGGGAATGAACGGATGGGCGGATTGCTCGATCGTGGCGGCGACGGGTTCGTTGGATGTCGGCGCGGGATCGCCGTAGTCCACGGCGTTGTAAAATTGCTCCGGCTTGATGCTCGCGGGATCGGGACGCTCCCCTTTGGCGAGCGC
>CAYXZE010000087.1:0-9115 GCA_964469395.1 uncultured Luteolibacter sp. | reverse complement strand
GGCTTCGAGGCCACCCGTCAATTGCGCCTGCGCGAGCAGGAGCGCGGCTGGCAGCGGCACCGCGTGGTGGCGATGACCGCCAATGCGATGGAAAGCGACAGGGAGGCGTGCTTGGAAGCCGGGATGGACGACTACCTGGCCAAGCCGGTAAAGATGAATGAACTGCTGAAGACCGTGACGAGTGGAGCGGGAGACTCCTGTTCTGGCGGCGTTTGACCTTGTGCGTTTGGAGACTGGCTTCTTGCCGCTTTTGGAAAATCCTGTTAACCCTCCTTGATCCCGACTTGCTCCGCTTCCGACACACATGAAAAAAACCGTTCTTCCTCCGGAGCAATTGCTGGCCGTCTTGACCGATGCCCTGGCCGTTCTGGCCGATCTTGGTTCCTTGCATGCCTCCGGGCGCGTGCATGGCCGGCTGGGGCCGGATGTCTTGCGCCGCCGGGGCGGACGGGTGGTTGGGATTTTGTCGCCTGCGACGGGCGGGGGAGCGCAGCGGATGTTGTCCTTGGAAATGTTGCGCTATGTCTCGCCCGAACAGGCCGGGCGGCTTGAAGGCAAGCTGACGCCCCGCAGCGATTTGTATGGCGTGGGGATATTGCTTTATGAGTGGCTTTCCGGTGCGCCGCCTTTCGTTTCGAATGACCTCCTGGAGCTGGCCCACCGGCAACTGACGGAAGTGCCGCATCCCTTGGCCGGGCGCATCGGGGGGATTCCCGAGCCGTTATCCGCCATCGTCGGCAAGTTGCTGTCCAAGCCACCTGCGGAACGCTACGGCTCGTGCGCCGCGCTGGCGCACGATCTGATCGAATTCCGCTGCCGGTTCGAGGCCGGCGGAGACGTCGCGCCCTTTCTTCTCGGAAGCCGCGATGCGGCGGGGCCGATGCTCATCCCGGACAAGCTGTATGGCCGCGATGCCGAGATTGCGAAGCTGGCGGAGTGGTATCGGCGCGCCGCAGCCGGCGGTGCGGAGTTGTGCTTGGTCGGTGGATATTCCGGCATCGGCAAAACGGCGTTGGTCCGATCATTGCTGCCTTTGGTCGCCGCGTCGGAAGGGGTCATGCTTGAGGGCAAGCACGATCAATTCCGGCGGCAGACACCGTATTCCGCCATCGGTGGAATGTTTGACGCGCTGCTTAGGCGCATCCTTTCCGAGAATTCCGCCGTCATTGCGGGATGGCGCAAGCGGATGGAGGAGTGTCTTGGCGAGGACTCCAAGGTGGTGGTCGAAGTGGTTCCTGAATTGAAGCGGTTGCTGGGCGTCCAGGAGCCGCCGGAACCGCTGTTCGGCGCGGCGGCCCAACACCGTTTTAACCACGCCTTCGGTCATTTGCTTGCCTGTCTGGCCAGACCGGGAAAGCCGCTGGTCGTCTTTCTGGATGACGTGCAATGGGCGGATTTCGCGTCGCTCGAACTGCTTCAATCCGTCCTGGCCGATCAGAGGATCGGCAATTTCCTCCTGCTTTGCGCTTACCGCGACAACGAGGTGGATGCCGCGCATCCCTTCATGCAGACGCTGGCTGTGATGCGCCGGAAAGGGGTGATTCCCGGCGAGATTGCTGTCGGCCCCCTGGGTGAGGGAGATTTGAATCAGTTGGTGGCGGACGCCTGCCCGGGGCTGGCCAAGCGGGCGGATTTCTGCCGGGAGGTGATGCGCAAGACCGGGGGCAATCCTTTCTATGTCCGCCAATTCCTGGCGGAACTGCATACCGCCGGACATCTGGCCTTCGAGGCGGAAACGGGGCGGTGGGTGGTGTTTCCCGGCGCGCTTGAGGCGCTGGGGCGTTCGGAAAATGTCATTGATCTCATGACGCGCCGGATCCGGCGCTTGCCGGAAGAGACCTTGCGTGCGCTGCATGCGGCTGCCTGTTTGGGGAGCGGTTTCCCGCTCGAAGAGCTCGCCTTGGTGATGGGGGTTTCCCAAAACGAGGCGCTCAACCGGCTGGCTCCGGCCCTGCATGAGGAGATGGTGGTGCCGGCGGGCGAGGCATCCGAGCGTGCCTTTGCCTTTCTGCATGACCGCGTGCAGCAGGCTGCCTACGCGCTGGAGAATGAGGATGCGACGCGAAACCTTCATTTGAACATCGCCCGGCGCCTGTCGGTTGGCAGGCCGTCCGAGGTGCCGGATGCGGTTTTGTTCGCGTGCACGGGGCATTTCAACAAGGCTTCCCGGCTCCTTTCCGATCCGGGCGAGCGGTTGGCGGTCGCCCGCCTCAACCTGCGGGCCGGGGAGAAAGCGAAGGCCGCGATGGCCTATCACGCGGCGGCGGACTTCCTTTCCGCCGGTATCGCGCTTTTGCCGGAGGATGCCTGGAATGAGGAATTCCAACTTGCCTTCGATCTGCATCTCCAGGCATCCGACTCGCAGGATCTCGCGGGGCAGTTCGCGGAGTTCGATGCGACATACGCCCTTTTGCGCGAAAAGGCGCGCACTCCCTTGGAAAAGGCCGCGGTGTGCTTCCGGGGTCTCATTTATCTCAACCACCAAAGCAAGCTCGCCGAGATCAATGCCCTGGGGCGGGAAGGCCTGGTCGAATTCGGTATTCATCTGCCGCCCTTGGATCGACCCGCCGAACTGATGGCCGCCTTCGATGCCGAGCTCGCGGAGTTCCGAAAGCTTTCCGCCGGGCGGAACATCGGTTCATTCGGGAATCTTCCAGTGGCTACCGATCCCGAGCACGAGGCGGTCATCAATCTCCTGTCGGCGATGGCCGAGGCGGCGCTTCTCTCCAATTTTCCGCTTTTCTCGCTCATTTCGGCGATGGGGGTGAACCGTTCCATCCATGGCGGCCTGGTGCGCCTCTCGCCTTTGTTTTTTGATCTCCTGGGCATCGCCCTGATCGCGAACCATGGCGCGAACCGCGAGGCGCAGGACATCTCACAGGTCGGCATCTCGCTTGTCCGCGGCAGGCTTTGCGATCCGTGGACCTTCGGGCGCTGCATGGCTTACCACCACTGGAATATCAGCCATTGGGGCGACCATGCCGAAAAAGCCCTGCCGATGCTGGACGAGGGGTTCTCGAATGCCCTGCGCGCCCATGATCTGCTCTTTGGTTCGTATATGCTCGTGGACATGCTCTGGATCCGGTTTTTCCTCGGGCGCGACCTGGAGGAGGTGGCGAAGATGGCATTCAAGACGCTCTCCTTTTGCAAGACGAACAGCCTGCCGCTCCAGGGGAGTTTCGCGCAGCCTATTCCAGGAGCCATCGCGGCGCTCCAAGGGAGGACCGTTGCGGTCGGAGTGATCTCGGGATCGGCCTTCGACGAGGCATCCTTTGCGAAGGAATGGGAGGATCTTCCCGTCACGCTCGCCTGCATGCGCATCATCGCGATGCAACAACACGGCCTCGATGGCAATGACGCGGCGGTGATCGCCCTTTCCAAGGATGTTCTTGAGGCTTGGCCCAAGACCTACCTGTTCAATCTCACCTATAGGTTCTGGCTCGGCTTGGCCCACGCCCGCCTGGCGGTTGCCAATCCCGCGGCTGCGGCCGCCCATCTGGCTGGCTGTGCGGAGTCCGAGGCCTATTTCGCACATGTCGCCGCCGAGGGGGGGCTGGCCAATGTGGAGGACAAGCTGGCGTTTTTGGGCGCTTGGCGGGCGAAAGCGGAAGGTCGTCCGGAGGAGGCGCGACGTCTGGCCTCGTCGGCGTGTCAGGCTGCGGCGCGGAACGGGTTCGTCCTGAACGAGGGTTTTTTCCTGGAAATTCTGGGTCAGTGGCATTCCGAGGCCGGGGATGCAGATGCGGCCCGCCAGATTTTCGACACGTCCCGCGACGCCTACCGCCGTTGCAAGGCCTTCGCGCTGGAAGGGCGGGTCGCGGCGAGGATGGTGCCGGTGCCTGGCGGCGCGGAGCTGGAGTCCGCCGAATTCGGCCTGGACGCCCTGGACGCCGTCGCGGTGTTGCGGGCGGCGCAGGCCATTTCCGGCGACATGGAAGAGGCCACCCTCATTCCGCGCCTTCTGCACATCCTGCTGGAAGCGGCCGGCGCGGAGCGGGCCTGGATCGCCGTCGTGGCGGACGATCAGGTCCGGGTGGAAGGTGCCGCGGGTTCCGTAGTCGCGGGCGACCGCCTGCCGGAACGGTTGGCGCGGTTCGTGGCGAATTCCGGTGAAACGGTGGTGCTTGATGCCGCTGACTATGGGGAATTCGGCGATGATCCCGGTATTCTGGAGCGTCGTCCCCGGGCGGCGCTGTGCATGCCCATTGCCGGGCGGCGGGAGGTCCGCCGCGTCCTCCACTTGGAGCACGGCTCCTTGTCCGGGATTTTTTCGCGTCGGCGGCGGCAGGTTCTGGGCTGGCTTGTGGCCCAGGCGGCCATTTCCATCGAAAACGCCGGTTTGTATGAAGAGTCGCGGCGGGAGCTGGAGGCCCGCCGCCGGAGCGAGAACCGGGAAATCCAGCGGCGGAAGGTGTTGGAGCAGGTGGCGAGCGGCCTGCCGCTGGCGGACATCCTCGTCGCAATCGTCCGTCTGGTCGAGGCGGACTCCGGCGGTGCCATTTGCTCGATTTTGTTGCTCGATGCGGCGGGCAAGCACCTGCTGCATGGTGCGGCCCCGGGATTGCCGGATTTCTACAACGAAGCCGTCAATGGTCTGGTCATCGGTGATGGTGTGGGATCATGCGGAACGTCGGCGGCGACCGGTCGGCGCGTGGTGGTCGAGGACATCATGACCCATCCGTACTGGGCGCCGTTCTCCGCGCTGGCGGCGCGGGCCGGGGTGCGCTCCTGCTGGTCCGAGCCGATTCGCGCTGCCAACGGGCGCATTCTGGGCACCTTTGCCATCTATCACCACGAGTCACAGGCGCCGGATGAGGATGATTTGCGGCTCATTTCCTACGCCTCCGAGCTGGCCAGCCTGGTCATCGAACGCAAGCAATCCGAGGCGGAGCTGGAGCGGCACCGCCATCATTTGGAGGAGCTTGTCGCCGAGCGCACGGCGGAGATCACCCGTGCGAATCACTCGTTGAAAAGGACGGTAAGCGAACTCAAGCTGGCCGAGGCGAGGCTCGAGCAGTCGCTCTCACTCACTCGCTCGGGGCACTGGAGCATGGTCATCGGCGAGACGGATTACACCTCTTCCGAGCGCGTCGCCGAAATTTTCGGCGATCTGCCTTCTCCCGGCTGGCGCTACAGCCTGGAAAGCTGGGCCGCGGGCATCGCCGCCGTGGATCCGGAGATTGCCGCGCGCACCACCGAGGCTTTCCGCCGGACCTGCGCCGGCGAGATGCCGATCTTCGATGTGACTTATCCTTACAGACGCCCGGTGGACGGGCGCGTCGTCTGGCTTCACGCGCTCGGCACCATCATCGCGAGCGAAGGTCGTCCGCCCGAGATTTACGGCGTCGTGCAGGACATCACCAATGTGATTGTGGCGAACCTCGAACTGGAGGAGGCGCGCAAGGCCGCCGAGCAGGCCAACCGCATGAAATCGGAGTTCCTTGCGAACATGAGCCATGAAATCCGCACCCCCATGAACGGTGTGCTGGGCATGGCCGAGCTGCTGTCCCACACGCATCTGGAGGCTGGCCAGCGCGAGCAGTTGGCGATGCTTCAGGGGAGCGGCGAGGATCTGCTGACGATCATCAACGACATTCTGGATTTTTCCAAAATCGAGGCCGGGCGCATGGAGTTGGAAACGATCGGCTTCTCGCTGCACGATCTGGCAGGGCGCACTTTGCAGTCGCTGGCTTCGCAGGCCGCGGCCAAGAAATTGGAGATCGAGCTGGATATTCCGCCCGATCTGCCGGACTTGCGGCTGGGTGATCCGACCCGGCTGCGGCAGGTGCTGACGAACCTGACCGGAAACGCCATCAAGTTCACCGAGCGCGGCTGGGTGCGGGTGGCGGTTACGAAGGGCCGTGGGGCGCATGATTTGCGAGTGGAAGTGACCGATACCGGCGAGGGCATCAGTGCGGAAGGGCAGGCGAAGTTGTTCCAGCCTTTTTCGCAGGCCGACACCTCCACCACCCGCAGGCACGGCGGCACCGGCTTGGGGTTGGTGATCTCCGCCCGCATCATCGAGCAAATGGGCGGGCGCACCGGCGTCATCAGCACGTTGGGGCGCGGCTCCACTTTTTGGTTCGAACTCGCATTACCCCCGGCCGCGCCGGAACAGGTGGCCAGCCTGGACGACCACATGCCCGACGCCTTGCCGCGGCTGGCCGGCAAGCGCGTGCTGCTGGTGGATGATAATCTGGTCAATCGCGCGGTGGCCGGCGCCCTGATGCGGCGCTGGGGCATGGAAGTAACGGAAGCCGCCGATGGTCCGTCCGCTTTGGCGCAAGTGCGGGCTGCGGATTATGACCTCGCCGTGCTGGACGGCGCGATGCCCGGGATGGACGGCTGGCAATTGGCGGCGGCCATCCGGGAAATCCCCGGCTGTGCCGCGCTGCCCCTGGTCCTGGCAACTTCCACCGGTTTGGAGTCCTCCCATTTGTCCGGAAAAAACGGTCGGTTCCAGCGCACTTTGATCAAGCCGCTGCGCCCGGCGCAATTGGCCGGGGCCTTGGCTGAATCGCTGACCGGCTGGATGCCGGACCCGGCGGCGCCGATCCCGAAGGCATCCCGCGGGGCCAGGGTGCTGCTGGTGGAAGATACCAAGGTGAATCAAATGGTCGCCCGCGCCATGTTGGAAAAAGGCGGGCATCAGGTGACCGTGGTCGGAAACGGGGTGGAAGCTCTGGCGGAATTGGAGCAACCGGGCCTTTTCGACATCATCCTGATGGACTGCCAGATGCCGGAGATGGACGGCTTCGAGGCCACCCGCCAATTGCGCCTGCGCGAGCAGGAGCGCGGCTGGCCGCCCTATCGGGTGGTGGCGATGACGGCCAATGCGATGCAAAGCGACAAGGATGCGTGCCTGGAAGCCGGGATGGATGACTACTTGTCCAAACCCGTGCGGATGGAGCAGTTGTTGAAAATGGTGACGGGGGAATTGAATCAGCCGATGCCTCCCAGTTCATTTACCCATTCCTCCTCATGACCGATCATCCCCATGCGGGCACCGTTCCTCCGGAAAGTTCTGCGGAAGTTTCGGGCGCGATGCTGCTTGGAATCGTCGGCTCCTTCTACAACCTGCGCGTGCTGCCGCAGGGCTGGTTGAAATTGCGCGCCGAGGAAATCGAGCCCCAGAAGTGGTATCCGTATTCAATGTTGCTCGAAACGATTCGCGACATTGAGCGGCTTTTGCCGGTGGCGACCTCGAAGAGCCTGTTTTTCCGCGCCGGAATTAACTTTTTAAGCATTTGGTATGAGCAGGGTCCAGGCAAGGAGATGATCCACTCGACCATCGACTGGTTTTACTCCCAGAGGTGCAGCGGCGGATACAGCACGGTCGTTCGCGGCAAAGTGGAAGAGATCGGCTGGACCGAAATACTGTCCATCGACATGGAAAAGGGTGTCGTCGTGCACGAGGACGTGATGCCCATGCATCCCGAGTATGTGCGCGGCATTTACTATTGCGGCTGCCTGCTTTTCGACGACATGGAGTTCTTCGATGTCACGGAAACCCATGCGCCGTATGCGCCCAACCCGAATTTCATCCGCACCGTGATCACCACCCGGTTCCGCCTTCGGTCGAAGGACACCCGTCCGGATTTGGATCAATGCATCGACCGTCTCGACGCCGGTGAAAAACTCTCCCTCACCCCGGTCGAGGTCGAAAGTCTCATCTGGCGTCACAAGGGGCTCCGGTTCAAAGCCGACATTGATTCCGCCTATTACAACCGGATCAACGCCCTCCTCTCCGACGCCATCACCGAGGGTGAGCGTCACGCCGTCGAACTCGCCCGGGCCCGCGACGCCGCCGACGCCGCCAGCCGCGCCAAATCCGCCTTCCTCGCGAATATGAGTCACGAAATCCGCACGCCCATGAATGGCGTGCTGGGCATGGCCGAGCTGTTGTCCCATACGCGGCTGGAGGTCAGCCAACGCGAGCAGTTGGCGATGCTGCGGGACAGCGGCGAGGATTTGCTGACGGTCATCAACGACATTCTGGATTTTTCAAAAATCGAGGCCGGTCACATGGAATTGGAAAGCATCGGCTTTTCGTTGCACGACATGTTGGGGCGTACCCTGCAGGCGCTGGTCTCGCAGGCCGCCGCCAAGAAGCTGGAAATCGAACTGGATATTCCGGACGATCTGCCGGACTTGCGTCTCGGGGATCCCAACCGGCTGCGGCAGGTGCTGACCAATCTGGTCGGGAACGCCGTCAAGTTCACCGAGCGCGGCTGGGTGCGGGTGGTCATCACGCAGGGCTTGGGCCCGGATGATTTCAGAGTGGCGGTAACCGACACCGGTGAAGGCATCAGCCCTGAAGCGCAGGCGAAACTATTCCAATCCTTCTCGCAGGCCGACGCTTCGACCACCCGCAAGCACGGGGGCACGGGTCTTGGATTGGCGATCTCCGCTCGCATCATCGAACAGATGGGCGGTCGCATCGGCGTCACCAGCGAGCCGGGCCGAGGCTCCACCTTCTGGTTCGAGCTTGCCCTGCCCCCCGCCGTGCTGGAGCAGGTGGCAGGTCTGGACGACCGCATGCCCGCCCTGTCGCTGCTGGTTGGCAAACGCGTCCTCTTGGTGGACGATAATGCGATCAATCGCGCGGTGGCCGGTGCCCTGATGCGGCGCTGGGGCATGGAAGTAATGGAAGCCGCCGATGGTCCGGCGGCTTTGGCGCAAGTGCGGGCTGCGGATTATGACCTCGCCGTGCTCGACGGCGCGATGCCCGGAATGGATGGCTGGCAGTTGGCGGCGGCCATTCGGGAAATCCCCGGCTGCGGGGAAATGCCTCTGGTCATGGCGTCCTCATCCGGATTGGAAGCCTCCCGGTCATCTGCGGAAAACAGTTTGTTCCGGCGGTTTCTGATCAAGCCGCTGCGCCCGGCGCAATTGGCCGGGGCCTTGGCCGAAGTGCTGACCGGCTGGCAGCCGGACCCGGCGGCACCGATCCCGAAGGCTCCCTGCGGGGCCAGAGTGCTGCTGGTGGAAGATACCAAGGTGAATCAAATGGTCGCCCGCGCCATGTTGGAAAAAGGCGGACATCAGGTGACGCTTGCAGAAAACGGCGTGGATGCTCTGGCGAAATTGGAGCAACCGGGCCTTTTCGACATCG
>CAYXZE010000086.1:9027-9255 GCA_964469395.1 uncultured Luteolibacter sp. | reverse complement strand
CCACGGAAATGATCGAACTCGCCCGCGCCCACGAGTGCGACGTGATCGTCATCGACAACGGCCTCGCCCCCTCCCAGCAGCGCGAGTGGGAAAAACACGCCGACCTCTGCGTGATCGACCGCGAGGAAGTCATCCTCGATATTTTCGCCAAACGCGCCCAGAGCAAGGAAGCCCGCCTCCAGGTCGAGCTTGCCCGCATGCAATACGCCCTCCCCCGCCTCGCGCGGA
>CAYXZE010000086.1:0-9017 GCA_964469395.1 uncultured Luteolibacter sp. | reverse complement strand
GCGCGAAATCGAACTCGTCCGCAAACAGCGCAAAACCCAGCGCAAGGAGCGCGAGAAATTCGAGACACCCCACGCCGCGATCGTCGGCTACACCAACGCCGGGAAATCCACCCTGCTCAACAAACTCAGCGGTGCCGAGGTCATGGCCAAGGACATGCTCTTCGCCACCCTCGACACCACCACCCGCCGCATCGAGCTGCCCGACGGCCAGCCGCTGCTCATCACCGACACGGTTGGATTTGTTAGAAATCTTCCCCACCGCCTCATCGAAGCCTTCAAGGCCACGCTGGAAGAAGCCGCCCTCGCCGATTTCCTCATCCACGTCATGGACGCGTCCTCCCCGGAAATCGAGCGCCTCCATGACACCACCCTGGAAGTGCTCGCCGAACTCGGAGCCGGCGACAAACCGGTCATCACCGTCCTCAACAAAATCGACCGCGTCACCGATCCCGGGGAACTCGCCGCGCTCGACCGCAAATTTCCCGACGCCCTGCACGCCTCCGCCGTCACCGGTCTCGGCCTGGAAGAATTGCTCCGCCGTTGCAGCAAGGTCCTTGCCGACCGCGTCCGCCGTCAGGAATACCGCATCCCGCAAAACCGCGCCGACCTCGTCAGCCTGCTCCATCGCGAGGCGAAAGTCCTCTCGACCGACTACGAGGACGATGACATCCTGGTCAGCGCCGTCGTCCCCGCCGCCATCGCCGGGCGGCTCGAAACTTTCGCCACCGTTCCCGCTTAAATCCCACCTCCCATGTTCCGCCACATTTCATTCACCCTCCTCGCTTCGGCCCTGTTGGCTTCCGCCCAACAACAGCCCGCCGCGCCAACACCACCCCGCCCGGTTTACCGCGCCCTGCCCCTCGGCGGCGATGACGACATCAACTCCAAGCCGCTCGAAGGCGGCGAGGCAATCATTCCAGCCCAGCCCGCAGCTCCTGCCAAACCGGCAGCCACCACGCCACCCGCCGCCCCGGCCACTCCCCTGCAAACCGTTTCCGCCCCTTCCCCGCTCGATGCGAAACCCGTCGGTGACGACGCCGTGCGCCTGCAGATTTTCCTCGATGAAGCGAAATTCGGCCCCGGCGTGATCGATGGCAAACCCGGCCAGTTCACCGAACTCGCCGTCCAATCCTGGAACGAAGTCAATGGCCACCCCGCCACCGACTGGGTCGCCGTCAACACCGCCGCCCGCAAGGCCGTGCCCCACCCGCTCGCCATCGCCATCGTCCCCGACTTCGCCACCTCCTGGGTCGATGGCACCCTGCCGACGAAAAAAGCCCTGCAAGCCAAGCGCAAGCGCATGAGCTACCGCAGCTACGCCGAGTTCATGTCGGAGCGCTACCACTGCGATGTCGCATATCTAACCACCCTCAACGGCGGCGCGAAAATCAACAACCTCAAGCCGCGCGACACCCTCATCGTGCCGAACGTCCAGCCCTTCACCATCGAGCGTCTCACCGGAGCCGGTTACAAGGCGGACGAAGTCCTCAGCCAGCGCCACGCCGTGGTGGACACGAAAATCAACCAGGTCCGCATCTTCGAGGCCGCGCCGCCCGCCCTCATCGTCGCCGAACCGGGAACCACGACCACCATCGCCGCGCCCCCCCGCCCGAACCGCGGACTCATCGCCTCCTTCCCCATCACCCCCGGCAAGCCGCAGTTCATCAAGTTCGGCACCTGGGAAGTTAGAAATTCCGTCGAGCTCCCGCACTGGCGCTACGACCAGAAGCTGCTGGAAACAGGCAAGCGCGGCAGCGACTCCGAGGCCCTCAACATCCCGCCCGGGCCGAACAGCCCCGTCGGCATCTTCTGGTGCGGCCTCAGCAAGCCCGGCATCGGCCTCCACGGCACCTCGGATCCGGAAACCATCGGCCGCGCCCGCAGCGCCGGCTGCATCCGCCTCGCGAACTGGGACGCCGTCCGCCTGCCCACGCTGATCCGCCCCGGCACCACCGTGGAAATCCGCTAGGTGGCGGCGGTTTCCAACCGCCAAGCCCCATCAACCTGCCGCCGGCAAGTGAAAGCCCTCAAAACTCTCGCCCTACTCGCCCTACTCGCTCTCGCGGCGCTTCTGTTATACGAAGCCTTTTCCGGGTTCTCCATCAGCCGGCAGATCGCCTCTTCATCAGGCATCAAGCCGCGCCACCTCGCCGCCCGCGTCGCCGGCCAGCCCATCACCCGCAGCCAGCTCGAACGCGCGCTCATCGAGCGGCTCTGGCTGGAAGGAAAATCCCCGGCGGACCTAACACCAGACGGACTCCGGCTCGCCCGCACCGCCGCGCTGGAAGAACTCATCGACCACGAACTGCTGCGCCTCCAGGCAAACACCGGCACCCCGCCACTTCCTGTTAGCGACGATGAAATCAACGAACGCATCCGCCGCCTCGTCGGCCGCTTCGAAAACAAAGGCGCGCTCGAAACCGCGATGAAATCCCAGGGCATTTCCACCGAACAAGCCCTGCGCGACCGTCTCGCCGCCCACATCCGCCGGGAAAAATTCATCGCCCGGCGCATCGCCCCGAGCATCCAAGTCACCGACGGGGAAGCCCGCGCATGGTTCGCGGAAAACCAATCATCCATCGCCCTGCCCGAACGCATCGAGGCCCGCCACATTTTCCTGCCCACCCTCAACCGCCCGCCGGAAGAAGCCAGGCGGAAACTCGAAGCCGTCCTAACCACTCTCACCGCGAAGCAAAAAGACTTCCCCGCCCTCGCCCGCGAATTCAGCGAAGACCCCGCCACCAAGGACAACGGCGGCGTGCTCGGCTGGATGACCCGCGACCGCCTGCCCGCCGATTTCGCCGACCCGCTTTTCTCGCTCCCCCTGAACCAGCCGAAACTCCTCCGCACCAAACTCGGCTGGCACCTCGTCGAAGTCACCGCCCGCCAACCTGCGGAACCACGCACCTACGAATCCGCAAAACCCGAAATCCTCGCCGCCCTCGAAGCGCGCAAACGCCGCCAGGCCGTCGAGGATTTCCGCAAAGCCCTGCGGCAAACCCACGCCGCGGAAATCGAAATCTTCAGCGAAAATTTCTAATTACTCGATGACCTTTTCCTCCGCCGGTTTTTCCTCCGCCGCCGCGACCGGAGCGACAGGCTTCGCATCCTTCGCCTGAGCGGCGATTCTGGCGATGTCGGCGGCGGGCAGGATCACGGGGGAAATCTGAATCTGACCGCCGCTGGCAGCGCCACCCTTCGGCTTCCGCAGCACGGACACGCCGAGCAGCTTGCCATTCGCGAGATAGACCGGGCAGCCGAGGGACTCGGTGTTCACCCGATAGAAGGTTCGCGGACGAGTGGTGACTCCGGTAATCTCCGTGGTCAGCAGGCTCGGCTCGCGATTGAGCGATTCACCGAGACGCCCCAGCGCGATGCATTCGTCGAGAATCTCGCCCTTCGCGGAGTCGGCGAGATCGATGCCCTTGAACGTGACCCCTTTCGCCTCGTCGCTGTCACTGCGGACCTTGATGAAGGCGAGACCGAGATCCTGATCCTTCATCACAAGATCGGCGGGGATTTCCGAACCGTCGGCAGTGATCACTTTCACTTCCTTGATCTCGGAAGTGGACTTCAGCTTGATCGATCCCATCGGGGTGTTGACCGTCTGTCCATCGACCATCGACGATTTGTCGAGTCCGCCAAGCGCGGTGACGATCAGCCCGGAAGCATCGACGATGGTGCCGGTGACCTCGTTCTTTTCCTCCTTGTCCTGGCCGGCAAGCGCGGTCTTGAGCTGGGCCGGCACCTCGCCATCGGCGCTCATGCTGGTTTTGGAAAGCACGGAGAGCCAGACGATGGAGTCCTTGTGGGCTTCCGATAGTTTTTTCCCGGTATCCCGCAGCTCGGCGGTGGAGGCGGTGGCGAAACCGCTGGTGGCGGCGAGGGCGAGCAGGGTCAGGTATTTGTTCATGGTGTGGTTTTGTGGATAGAAGATAGAAAACAGAAGATTGGAGATTGGAGATTGGAGATTGGAGATTGGAGATTGGAGATTGGAGACGGAAGATCAGAGGAAGAGCCGTGAATTCTTGTCTTCTGTCTTACCATCTTCTGTCTCATCCCGATGCCCGCTTACCAGCGGGGTTCGATTTCGAGAAACTGGGTGCGCGGACCGCGGCGGATGCCGAAGACGACGCTGCGTGGTTTGGTGTCGCGGAGAGAGAGCAGCTTTGCCTTGAGCCTGTCAATTTCGTTGGTTGCCTCGCCGTCGATGGTGAGGATGACGTCGTCCGGAGCCAACCCTCCGAGAGCGGCCCAGCCGCTGGGCTCCACCTTGAGCACGGAAACACCGGCCGGCTCCTCGCCCTGTTGCTCTTTTGCCTGATCCCGCTGGATCGAGGAAAGCTGGCGGGCGGTGAACTCGAACTGCACGTCCTTATATTCGAGCAGCTCGCTGTCATCGATCGGCCGCGGTGCCAGGCCCACCGACCAGGTCTGCGGCTGACCGTCGCGCATGCCTTCGAAGGCCAGGGTGGCATCGACGGGATAGGAAAGGATGAGTTCCGGCAGGACTTCGGAGTCTTCCGGGCGGCGGGCGTTGATGATCCTGCCATCGAGCTTGAGCAGCAGATCACCCTCCTTGAATCCGGCCTTCTTCGCCGGGGAATCCGGTGACAGCGCGGTGATGCGGACGCCCTTTTTGCCGGGGATGCCGAGCGCGGTGGCGAGTTCGTCGGTGATGACCTGCGTCGCGGCGCCGAGCCAGGGCTTTTCCGCAAGGCGCGGCTTCACCGGGTCTTTCACCGGACCGACTTTCACCACGGTGGCGAGCTTCTGGCGATCGCGCTCGAATTCGACGAGCACCGGCTTCGGCTCGGACAGTCCCTTGGTGAAATCCGCAGTGAAGGCATCGAGCTCCGCGCGGTTGCGGACAGGCTTGCCGGCAATGCGGACGATCACGTCTCCACCGCGCAAGGCCGGCTTGGCCTCGGACGAAGCGCCGCCGCTGCGGACGGTATCGACGAGCACTCCATCCCGGTTTTCACGGAACTTTTCGAGCGCGGAAACTTTGGTGAAATCGCGGGTCGTCAGCCCCCACTCGCGCAGTTCGCTTTCCTTGCCCTTGTTCGGCTCGCGGACGACGGTGGTCATTTCCCACGTCTGCGGCTGGCCGTTGCGGGTGCCGGTGAGGACGATTTTCGTGCCCGGCGCGGTGTTGAGCACCATCGCGTTGAAAAGCGGCAGATCTTCGTCCGCGTGGCAGTCCGGCAGCGGCGCGCCTTGGAAAGAGGTGATGAAATCGCCGGGCTTGACCCCCGCGATCGCCGCCGGGCTGCCTTTCCACACGGAGGCAACCAGCACGCCCTTTTCATCCGCCATGCCGCGCAACAGAGACTGGACTTCGAGGCCGATCCAACTGCGGGTGACCTCCCCCTTCTCAATCAACTCGGCGGCGACTTTCTTCGCGAGATTCGACGGAATCGCACCGCCCAGGCTGGCGATGCCTACCTCGTTCACGCCGATGATTTCCCCGTCCGGATTGACCAGCGGGCCGCCGCTGTTACCGCCGAAAATCACGGCATCGTGGCCGATCCAGCGGACCAGCTCCCCGACCGATTCGCCATCAAGCTTGAGCCCGCCGTTGGAGCGGGGCGCGATCAACTCCGTATTCGCGACAATGCCGCGGGTGACTGACTGCGACAGCCCGCCCGGACTGCCCATGGCAAAGACGACGTCGCCGATCTTGAGCTTGTCGGAATCCCCGAAACCCGCGACCGTCAGCGGCTGGTCCTTGAAGCGGCGGGTGGATAAATCAAGCTTCAGGACGGCCAGATCCGACAGGGCATCCGTGCCGACGAGCGTGGCATCGACCTCATCGTGATTGGAAAGCGTGCAAACGAAGCGGGTCCCGCGACCGGCCACATGGTGGTTCGTGAGCACGTAGCCATCGGCGGAAATGATCGAGCCGCTGCCGCTGCCCTGCATTTTCTTCATCCGCCCGTCCGAGCCTTCCTCCATCACCACGTAAATGCGGACGAGCGCGGGAAAGACTTTCTTGATGGCATCCGACACCTCGGTCGCCGGCGGCGGGGCGGTGGACTTGGCGAGAAGCGGCTGGAAGGCGAAAAGGGAAAACAACAGCAGGGCGGAGCGGCGGGTTTGGAAAATCATGACTGTTCGTAGAACGCGCCATGGAGCGTCCGGGTGGCAAGCGCTTGTTCAAATATTTCGCTCGCAGCGATCGTCCCCGGAGGCAGGGCCGACGCATCTGGATTTTCTTAGCCGCAAAAAGGCGGAAAAAGGGCGCGAAAAACCGATTCGATCACTCAATTCGATGCCAAACCTGGATTCTTCAGGCTGCGGTTTGAAGCGGTCATCATTCCATCTTCAAGCAAAGACCCCGGCCATTTCCATTTTTGCGTATTTTTTTGATCCTTTTTGCGGCTGAAAATCTTCGGCGGATTTCGATGAGTCGGCCCCGCCCCCGGAGGTCGGGGAGGTTGACTCCAGCGCATGGTCAACATAGGAATTTCATCGTTCCATCCGGCAACTGACAAAACCCACGCGCGTCACGCCGTTCATCCAGACGACATTCCCGGAAAGAATTTCGCAAGCCGTTGCACAACGGAGGCCGAAAACCCAAAACCGACACCATCCCTCAAATGAAAACCACTGCGTTCCTTCTCACCGCCGCCCTTACGGGAGGGCTTTCCGCGGCTGTCCACGAAATCAGCAATACCGCGCTCACCGTCCGCTTCGACGACGCGGTCGGCACGTTCACCGTCGCCGATCACGCCACGGGCAAAACATTCGTCCCCGAGGGCAAGCTCGAAAGCGGCGTGTCAAAGACCACGGTTTCCGGAACCACCCTGATTCTCGCCCAAACGGATGGCGGCACGACCACTTTTGAACTGAAGGACGGCCAACCCTTTGTCTTCATCACCAGGGAAATCCGCAACACGGCTTCAGACACGGTGGATTTCGCCAGGATTTCGCCGGTTTCGTTCACCGTGAATCTCGACAAACCGGCGACAGAACTCCGCACCCTCGGCACCGGCGGCTTGCTCGCGCCGGATCAGAACCCGGGCAGCTATCTGTTTCTCGCCTGTGCCGATCCCGTCACCCGCGCGGGCGTGGTCGCCGGATTTTCCACCCAGAAACGTGGGTCCGGCGTGGTTTTCTCCAGCGTCAAAAATGGCGCGGTGGCCATGACGGCGCGGCTTGATCATGGCCACCTGTTTCTGGAACCGGGAAAATCCGCCACGCTCGACACCTTTGTGATCGGTCGTTTCGATGACGCCCGCATCGGCTTGGAACAATACGCGGACGCGATTGCCCGGGCGCATCAGATCAAGTTGCGCCCGAAGAGTGCGGTTTATTGTTCGTGGTATGCCGAAGGCCCGGATCACGGCGGCGCGGGCACCGAGGAAACGACCCGGGAACTCGCCGCCTTCATCGCGGACAAGCGCCTCAAAGACTACGGCTTCGGCGTGATCCAGCTCGATGACAGATGGCAGGACGGCCCGATGATCGGCGGGCCCGCCACCCGCTTCGACAAAGTGAAGCCCGACGGACCTTATAAAAACGGCATCGCGCCCGTCGCGGAGTTCGTCAAAGACAAAGGACTCACCTTTGGCCTCTGGTGGCTGCCTTTCGGGCGCAACCACATGGAACCCGATTTCAAGGACAAGCAGGATTGGTTCGTGAAATGGCCCGATGGCTCGCCCTTGCGCCAGAAAAGTTTCGGCGGCACCTGCCTGGACACCACCCACCCGGAAGTGGAAAAGCATCTCGAAACCCTCGGCCGCACCATCCATTCGTGGGGCGCGGATTACTACAAGATGGACGGACTGGTTACCGGCGCGGGCGTCGATCACGTTTACATCAATGACGGATACAAGGAGGACAAGTTCGGCGAGTGCCGGCCGCTCTATCAGAAAGGCATGACCAATATCGAGGCGCTGCGCCACGGCTTGCAAACCATCCGGAAAGGCGCGGGCGAGAAAGTCTTCTTCTCCGGTTGCTGCGCCGCGCAGAACATGCGGATGTATGCTGGCACCATCGGCCTGGTGGATGCCATGCGCGTCGGCCCGGACTTCAACCACGACGGCCAGGGCATCCGCTCCGGCCCGCTGCGCGGCTCCCGCGTTTATTTCCTCAACGGCAAGGTTTGGTGGAACGATCCCGATCCCACCAAAATCCGCACCTCGAATGAAACCTGCTCCGCCGACCCATCAATCGACGGCGGCGTCACCCTTGAGCAAGCCCGGCTCACCTCGTCCTGGGTATCCCTGACCGACCAGTTTTACCTGATCAGCGACTGGCTGCCCAACCTTCCCGACGAGCGGCTCGAAATCCTCAAACGCACGATGGCGGCCCACCACGCGACCACCCGTCCGGTCGATTTCTTCGACAATGACCTGCCAAACACCTGGCTCGTCAGCGATGAAAAATCCGGCGTCCGCCGCGATGTGCTCGGTTTGTTCAACTTCCATGGCGAGTCTTTGAAAATCAATCACACCCTCGCCCGAATCGGACTCGATGCGGAGAAAACCTATCACGCCTTCGACTTCTGGGCGAACCGGATGCTCCCGGACATCAAGGGATCCTATCAGGACAGCCTTCCGGCGAACTCGTGCAAGGTCATTGCCCTGCGCGAGGCCGAGGGGCATCCCGTGTTGCTAGGCACCTCGCGTCACGTCACGCAAGGCATGGTTGATGTCAGCTCCGAGCAATGGGCGGACCATCTACTTTCCGGCACGTCGCAACTCATCGCGGGCGATCCTTATGAACTCCGCATCCGCGTTCCTGCGGGCTGGGTGATCGATGGCGGCGGGATTCCGGGGGATGGTGCGGCGGCGACCGGTGTGAAGCTGACGGATTCCGCCCATTCCACCATCACCGCGGTTGACGCCGGTGAAGCAGGCCTGGTTCGCGTGAAGCTGACGGCTTCAGTCAACGGGCCGGTTCACTGGCAGGTGAAATTCAAACCGGTGAAGTGACGCGCGGTTTCCGGAATTCAAGTTATATTCATCATCCGCCGCCGCTCCGCGACAAAGGGAATCGAATCCTTACCG
>CAYXZE010000085.1:4098-9314 GCA_964469395.1 uncultured Luteolibacter sp. | reverse complement strand
CACGGCGGACGGACTCCGCCGCTCCTTGAGGCAAAGCATCTTTCGCTTTCCGAAGTTCTCACCGATGGGGTCGGTCCTCTCGCATTCACATTGAACCTGCTTCGCTTCGGCGGCTCCGGCAGGATGGGGCATGGCGCGGCCTCTGAGATTCCAATATACCGAAGCGGTTTGCCACGTGATAGCGCGAGGGGACGGCGGCAAGACGGTTTTCGAGACCGACGATGATCGCAAGGCCTTCGTCTTTCGTCTCGGCCAGGTCTGCGTCAGTCACGGTTGGCGGGCGGCGGGACCAGGTTGGTGCTCTGTCCAAAAGTAACGAACGGAAAGTCCTGTTGACGGGCCTGTTGCGCGAGAGGACCAGCGTGAGCAGCGACTGGATCGCATCCCGGCTGGTCATGGGACTCCCCGGCTCGGCAAGCCGGATGCTTTTCGCTGGGCGCGCCGACAAAAACCTGACAATGAAGCGGAGTGATCTGGCCGAACTCATATTCAGTAAAGAATGATCCTGTGGACTTCATGCATGTTAATCCGCGAGGACCGACCCTATTGACACGTTGAAAAGGAAACGGGAGATAAATGGAAGACCTTTTCCGGAAAAGAAGCTGCCCTTCAAGGACTCAGAGACAAGTTGGGACCGCATCTCAAGACAATTGAGAAAAGCTGTAAGGATAAAAATAACAATCAAAATGAAAACTAATTCTTTCAACTCTAAGCGCGCGTGGCTGCTCGTTGCACAATTACTATTGGGTCAGACTGTATTCGCCCAATACGAAGTTGTTCCGAAAGATAAATATAAAGTGACAGATGCACCCTCTGTTTTGGTGCACGGGGGAGGCTCGATCCTGGAAATCAACGGCAAGAAATTCAAAGATCCCGTTAGCGATGGCGTGATTTACATCAAGGAAAAGAAATGCTTTGTTTTCGGGGAAAAGGTTAGCTCAGGAAACTACAATCTTGTGTTTTTATTCGACAACGGAAATCTTGTGAAGCTGCCGGTAAAATCATCGACTATCGTTCTGGGGATCGGTCGTAAGGAAAAAGAAAATGGAGCATCTTACGTAACTTCTGTTAGGGGCGGAATAATTCAAATTAGAGTAAGTTTCACCGAAGATATTGTTGGCGATGGAGAAATCCCGCCTACTGAGAACTATGAAGTTGATTTGGATAAAAGGACGATCGCGAAGATGAAGTAACTGTGAATTGCCGAATTATCATCGTGCGTAATTTCCCAATTGTGGTCGGGTGATTTTTGAAGGATTTCCACACTGACATCGTGTTTTTGGTCCATTGGCGTCGTAGTTCCCGGCGTGGATTACGACGTCGGTGGTAGTGCGGGCGTGGATTTTTCGAGGCATAAACGGAGTCAGTGAAAGCGCCGGGATAAACCGGCTTGGAATAGAGAATGAAAGTGGCGAAAGAGGTCAGTCCTATATTTTCCTGTTTTTGAATTGACCTGGCAGAGACTGGAACGGAACCTCCGCGTCATGGCGAGGCGACCGCGATTTCGCGCCACCGCCCGGGATCTATCAACAAATGGAGCAGTCCTCGTGGATTCCCATTGGCATGTGGCTTGTTGAGTTTTCGGGGCATTCAGGGTTATGGTCCGGTCAATCCGTTTCGGAAAGCGGCGGAGACCGCCGCACTCCAAAACGCTGCCGCGTCCATCTGGCAGCGCCGTGGTTATCAAAGGGTTTCCATGGATTGCGCCTGGATGGCGGTGAGGGCGATGGTGTAGAGAATATCATCCACCGACGCGCCCCGGCTGAGGTCGTTCACGGGTTTGCGAAGGCCTTGCAGCATGGGTCCCATGGAGATCACGTTGGCGGATCGCTGGACGGCTTTGTAGGTGGTGTTTCCGGTGTTGAGATCGGGGAACACGAAAACATTCGCCCGCCCGGCGACTTTGCTGTCGGGCGCTTTGGTGAGTGCGATCTCTTTGATGCTGGCGGCATCGTATTGCAAGGGGCCGTCGATGACGAGATCCGGCGCGCGTTTCCTGGCGATCTCGGTGGCGGCACGCACCTTGTCAACGTTTTCTCCGGTTCCGGAGTCGAGCGTGGAATAACTGATCATCGCGACGATGGGATCGATGCCGAAGGCGCGTGCCGAAGCGGCGCTTTGGATGGCAATGTCCGCAAGGAGTTCCGCATCGGGATCCGGGTTCACCGCGCAGTCGCCATAGACCAGAACCTGGTCGGGCAGGCACATGAAGAATACGGAGGATACGGCTTTCGCGCCGGGGTGGGTTTTGATCAATTGGAGGGCGGGGCGGATGGTGTTCGCGGTGCTGTGGATCGCGCCGGAAACCAAGCCGTCAACTTCGTTCAATGCGAGCATCATGGTTCCGAGCGCGACGTTGTCGCGCAGGGCTTCCATGGCGCGGGCCTCGGTGAGCCCTTTGTGTTTCCGGCGTTCCAGGAGCGGTTCGAGGTAGTTGGCGCGGACGTTCTTCGGATCGATGATGGTGATGCCCGCGACGAGGGTCAGTTCGTTTACCCTGGCGACTTCGTGGATGATCGAGGGGTCGCCGATTAAAACGCACTCCGCGATTCCCCGTTTCACGCATTGGACGGCGGCCTGGACCGTGCGTGGTTCCTCGCCCTCGGGGAGGACGATTCGTTTGCGGACTTCGCGCGCTTTTTTCGTGATGCGATGGCGGAAGGCGGGTGGTGACAAGCGGGTTTCCACGATGCTTGAGCAGCGGTTGCGCAGCCATTGGGTGTCGATTCCGCGCGCCACGGTGTCCATGACCAGATTGATTCTCCGCACGTCTTCGACGGGGACTTCGGGGTTGAGTTGGGTAAGGTCGCGGGCGGTCTCGAATGAGCCGGTGGTGACTTTGAAAATCGGCAGACCGCCGTCGAGGGAGAATGCCTCATGGCAAAATCTCAGGGTGCGGGGATCGGGTTCCATCTGGCCGGTGAGAATCAGTCCCGCCAGTTGGATGGATTTTGTGGCGGCGAGTGCGGCGGCTGAAATCACGTCACAGCGGTCGGCGGGTGTGACGATGAGGGTTCCGGCCTTGAAGACATGCAACAGATTGGTGACGGTGCGCGCGCAGAGCCGGATTTCCTTTACCCGTCGCCCTTCCATGTCGCCGGACTGGATGATTTCACCGCTGAGCGCTCCCGCGATATCCGCAACGCGCGTGGCGGAGAGGTCGGGGTTCGAGCCGATCAATCCGACGAGTTCCAGCCTGTCGTCCGCGCTGTGGAAGCGCAGGCGCAGCGCATTGAGGATTTCGGTGTAGTTTTCCGGATTTACTCCGAGATCGTCGGCAAGTCCGGGGATGTCGATGTGATTGAGGATGACCGCGGGGTTGACGGCGAGGAGGCTTTCCGGAAGGTGGTTCAGCGCTTCGGAAAGGAGGGCGAGGATGCTGTCTGTTTTTGATTCGGCGGCGCGAGTGACGAGAACCACCTCGGCGTTCAATGCGCGTGCGAGCGCGGCATTCAAGGCATGGGCTGACGGAAGATCGGCGGTGGGAACCATTCCTTCGACAATGATCACTTCCTGATCATTCGGAAGTTTCTCGAACTGGGTGATGACTTCTTCCATCAAATCGTCAATCCGTCCGGAGGCGATGGCGTCCCGGGTGATGTCATTGGCAACCGGATCGGGCGGCGAGAGAATCGTGGTGCTCCGAAGGTAAGCCGTCGAGCGGTCATAGGTTTCCCCCGGATGCGGTTGTCCGAGAGCTTTGAAAAAGCCGACGGGCACGCCCAGGCGGTCAAGGGTGCGGACCAGGCCGATGCTGATGGATGTGAGTCCGGTGTTCTGGCCGACGGGAATGGTGATGAATGTGTGTCTTGGCATAAGGGTTGCCGGTTAAAGCGCCAGGTCGCGGGTGGTCTCGGCGATGGCGCGTTCTTCGTTCGTGGGGATAACGGCGGCGATGGGGAAACCGCCCGGCCGGGAGATGATTCCGTTGGTGGTTTTGCCTGCCAGTTCGTTCGATGCGGTGTCGATTTGGAAACCGAATGGTTTCAGCAGGTCCAGAGTTTTGGCGCGGACGAGAGTGGAGTTTTCACCGATGCCTCCGGTGAAGACCAGCGCATCGGGAGTGCCGCGAAGAGCGACGATCAGTCCTCCGAGTTCCCGTGCCAGCCGGAAGCAGAACACATCGATGGCAAGAACAGCCATTTCGTGGCCTTCCCGATAGAGAGCGGCGAGCGTGCGGAGATCGTTGGAAATTCCGCTCAGTCCCATCAGCCCGGATTTCTTGTTCAGGAGATCGGTCACTTCATCGAGCGTCATCCCCGTTTGCGTCATGAGGTATTGGTGGAGGTTCGGATCCACGTTGCCGCTTCTCGTGCCCATGACCAGTCCTTCGAGCGGGGTGATGCCCATTGAGGTATCGACGGCTTCGCCATTGACGACGGCGGTGGCGGAGCAGCCGTTTCCGAGGTGGGCGGACAGGATGCGGTGTTTTCCGGGGTCCAATCCGAAGCGCGCAACGGCTTCTCTGGTGACGAATTGATGGCTGGTTCCGTGGAATCCGTAACGTCTGACTCCGTGTTTCCGATAGTATTCGTCGGGCAGGGCGTAGCGGTAAACTTCGGGAGCGACGGATTGATAAAAGGAGGTGTCGAAAACCGCGACTTGCGGCACGTTCGGAAATACGGCCCGCGCCGCTTCGATGCCATCGGCATGTGCATGGTTGTGGAGGGGAGCCAGGGCGGCGAGTTCGCGAATACGGGCGATTACCCCGGCATCGATCAGACAGGCTCCGGGAAATTTCTCCCCGCCATGGACGACACGGTGACCGATGGCAGACACGGTGAGCGATCCGAGTGCGGGCGTGGTTTGCAGGCTGTGAATGAGGCATTCCAGCGCGCGCGCATGGTTGGCCTTGTCATTGATCGCGATGGAAACCGGGTCGGCGTTCCCCAGGGAGAACTCGCCGCTGGTTCCGATGGCGCCGATTCTCTCAACGATCCCCTTGGCGAGGGAGGTCGAGCCATTGTCATCGAAGAGTGCGAACTTTACCGAGGAGCTGCCACAGTTGATTACAAGGATTGCCATGGATGATCTTTGGGAGAGTGTTTATGGAAACTACCGCGCGGGGAGGGCTGGCTTCAACGGGGTATGGTGGAACGGTCCCGAATTTCCCATGATTTCTCCAGCATTTTCAAAAACCCCGGGATTGCCCGTCAGTTGGTTCATCGCCGCAGGATGGCGGATGTGATGCCGGTTGGCCAGCCATTCGTTCTTCA
>CAYXZE010000085.1:0-3998 GCA_964469395.1 uncultured Luteolibacter sp. | reverse complement strand
TTCATCGCCGCAGGATGGCGGATGTGATGCCGGTTGGCCAGCCATTCGTTCTTCAGCGATTGTAATCCGAGACACGATCCGTTCGGAATCGCCCGCGTTGTATTTCCGCCGATTTTCCCAGCCTCGTTTGTCGTTCGCGTTTCCAGCCGGACAACTACCAGACGTTGTTTCCGAAAAAGTGGATTCCCCCCCGGAAGAGTTCGGATATACTGTCCGCGCAGCCAACGAACGGCGGGCGTTCGGACGGATGACTCATTTCTTTCTCAATGCACCGGCATGGCGGACGGAAATGTCCGCGCTCCTTATTTCCCCTCTTCCTTTCAGTTTCCCTACATCCACCTCATGAACGACGACCTCCTTCCCGATCTCCTCTCCGCCGTCGAGCAGCAGCTCGCCTCGCCGCAGACTCCCTACGTGGCGAAAACCTTGACCCGCCTGCTCAAGCTCGGGCTGGAGGAAGGCGACGCGAAAACCCAGATCGCGCTCTGCCTCGGCGAGCAAATGGACGCCATCCTCAGAACCCGCAAGCCCTTCGACGAGAAAGCCTACCGCGCCGGGCTGGATGAGCTGCCGCTGGATGAGGACGAGGAAGCGGACCAATAACATCCGGCTCCTAACAACCAACTCCCGGCGTCCGTCAATGGATGTTCCGCAGCTTCTTCTGCTCGGCGATCCATTCCCGGTCCTTGTCTGAAAGACTTTCCTCCCTGGTCCGGGAACGGGTGCCGTCCGGCTCGATGAAGGTGAGCGTGCCGTTGGAATAGGATGTCAGCCGGGCGAAAATCCTGCGCTCCCGGCGGTCCTGCCATTCGCGATAGCCCTTTTTCTCCAGCTTGCCGCGCCAGGCTTTGTAGGCCTCGGCGGAAACCGCTTCCGCGTGTTTTATCTGGCCCCACAGCATTTCCGCCTCGCCCCGTTTGTAACCGCGGTAACGGCCTATCACCTCGCCGCTCGGATTGAGCATGATCAACGAGGGATAGCCCATCACCTTGTAACGCTTCTTGAGAGCCAGATTGTAGTCACGCACCCGGATCTGACGGTCTTCCGCTTCATCGATCGACATATCCGGATCATTGACCTTGGTGACCGCATCCACCCTCAGGCGCACCAGCTTTTCAGTGGCCCAGTTTCCGAACTCGTTGGTGGAAAAAAGCTCCTGGCTCAGCGCCTTGCACATCGGGCTGCGCTGGGAGTCGGTGAACCAAATGAGCATGGGCTTGCCCTCCCGGGCCGAGCGCTGTCTGGCGATGGTTTCGCTGTTTTCCCATGGCCCGCGCTTGGGGGCGGTGAGCAATGTCGCGAGTTCGGGGATGCCGGCATCCGGGTTGTCGGGATCGGTGTAAACGATGTCTTCTTCCGGCGTGATGCCGACGAGCGGTTTTTCGGACGCATTGCCACCGGCGACGACCGGCGTGCCGGGATCGGAAGTTCCGGAGCGGATCAGGGGCTTTCCTGTCACGCCAATGGGATTGGGTTGCTTCTCCTCCGGCTTCTCGCCCACTCCGAGTTTGGCGCAGGAACTCGATGCGACGGCGAAAACCAGAATCCAGGGAAGCGGGTGTTTCATCGGAAAAACGATTATTTTTTCAACCGGATGGGCGTGCCGCAATACGTGCAGCGGAACCACTTGAAGAGCAGAATGTGCAGGCAAACCGGAATGATGTGGCCGAGTCCGTGAATGTGGTGGGCCTTGCTGTTTTTCAAGCACAGCCGGGGCACGAACAATTTCTGCCCGCAAACCCGGCAGCCTCCGTGCATGCCCCAAATCAAGTAGGCGATGCCGAAAACCGGCAATACGCACGGAAATACCAGCAACCACTCCGGCACCCAGCCGAACTGCTCCGGCATTTCACCCGAAAGCAGCAGCAGTCCCGCCGAAATGATCGCGAGCGGCAGCACCACGGCTAACAGAAGCGTGAATGCGGCTCCCACGACCAGCGAAACCGGACGACTGTGCAGCACGCCGCGGATGTAGTTGCGCGACTGGGGATCGCGCCCTTGATTCGTTTCCGGCCGCGGAGTGCGGATCAGCGCCACCCGCTCATCAGCCATCGCCATTTTCGAGGCGATCATCCGCCGCGAACCAGCCAGCGCATCCGTGGACTTGATCCGCGTGACATCGATTTCCAGACGGTTCTCGCCGGGTTCCGCGATTTTTATATGATTCACCGATACGGCGGGGCGGTCGGACGGGGCGCGGTCCTCGCCACTCACTTCAAAATCGCCGGAGTCGCGGTCGGGCAAAATCCCTCCGGCGTTCATTTCCCGATCCCTCATGGCGGCAGGCGCACCGCCAAGCATCGTGTCCGCCTCGCCGGGTGGTTCGCCATTGGCCTGCATGGCCACTTCCGCAGCGATCTTGTCAGCCAGTTCCGAAAGTTCGCGGGCGGAGGAAATCCAGCCCTCGATGTGGGACCGATCCGGCGTATTCCGGGCGATTTGAAGAATCCGGTTCGCCCGCTCGATTTCCATCGCAAGCTCGTCCACCCCGGCTTTGGCCAGGGCATCGACATTGAGAAAACCGACCGCTTCGAGCAACTCAAGCGAAGAGTTGCCGATGCCGGGAATGCTGCTGAGGGTGGTCATGGGTTGGGCAAGCGCCGTCACTCTAGGGGAGGAGTCCTGCTTGGCAAGCCCGGGACCGTGATCCCCCCGGGGGTCCGCGTCTCCAGACTCGCGTCCGGCCATGGAAATCATGCCAGCGCGGCGAGCATCTCGCCGAGTTGGACCAATTTCGCCTTCCAGTCCTCAAGCCGGGCCTTTTCCTGCACCACCACTTCCGGCGGCGCGCGGTCCACGAAACTGGCGTTGCCGAGCTTGCCCTCGCACTTTTTCACTTCGGTTTGGACGTTGGAAATCTCCTTGGTCAGGCGGGCGCGCTCGGCCTCCACGTCGATCAGGCCTTCCAGCGGCATGTAAACCTCGCCGATGCCGGTGACGGCCGCCGGGGTGCCTTTCGGCGCATCGTATGCGGAATCCAGCGTGATCTCCCCTGCCCCGACGAGCAGGGCGAGCACTTTCACTTCCCCGGCCAGCCACTCGGGCGCGGCCTTGATCACGAACTTGATGTCCTTGCGCGAACCCATTTTGTATTCCGCCTTGAGGTTCCGCATGCGGCCCGCGGATTCGTAAACCTCCCCGGCCACGGCTTGCGCGGCGGCGATTTCCTCGCGGGAAAGCGCGGCGAGCAGCGGGGCGGACGGCAGCACTTTCTGCATCAGGAACTCGCCTTCGGAAACGTAGCTCATTCTGGCGGAAAGCTCTTCCGTAACGTGCGGCATGTAGGGGCTGAGAAGCTGCAAATAGCGGCCCATGATCGCGTCGAACACGCCGAGCGACGCGGCTTTCGCCTCCGGCGGCGCGGTGTCGCGGAGGTCGAGCTTCACGGCTTCCAGGAACTTGTCGCAGAAATCGTTCCAGAGGAATTCATACAAACGCTGGGCGATTTCCCCGAAGCGGTATTCGCCGTAGAGGCGCTCCAGATCGACGGCGAGTTCATCGAGTTTCGCCATCGCGTTGAGGTGATAGGGGCGCAGGCCGTCGAAGCCGGTGAACGGTTGGAACGGCTCGCCGCCCATTTGGCGGAGACGGCAGGCGTTGTAGAGCTTGTTCGCGAAGTTGCGGCCCTCCTCCACGGAAACCTCGTCGAAACGCAGATCGCTGCCCGTCGGCGCGATCCGCATCAGGCCGAAACGCAGGCCGTCCGCACCGTATTTCTCCATCAGGTCGATGGGATCGGGCGAGTTGCCCAACGACTTCGACATCTTGCGGCCCTTGAGGTCGCGGATGATCGAGGTAAAATAAACGTTCTTGAACGGCAGCTCGCCGGTGAACTCGTAGCCCGCCATAATCATCCGGGCGACCCAGAAGAAAATGATGTCGGGACCGGTGACAAGGTCGTCGGTCGGATAGAATTTCTTGAGCGTGGCGGTTTGCTCGCCGACGTTCGCCATGGTCGCGAACGGCCACAGCCACGAGGAAAACCAAGTGTCCATCAC
>CAYXZE010000084.1:2084-9343 GCA_964469395.1 uncultured Luteolibacter sp. | reverse complement strand
GCACCACATGCCGCGGCACCGGGAACCAGGTGTAATGGCGCGTGAGCGAGGGCAGATAGGGCACTGGCTCGCGCAGCTTCACCCGCAGCGTCAGATCATCCACCGCGGTGACGCCGACTTGTGAGAAATCCGTGATTTCCCCTTTGTTGAAAGCCTCCGCATTCTCGATGAAATAAAGCATTTCCGCATACGGTCCGGCGAAGTCCGGGTGCAGCAGGCGGTGATAGGAGAACACGAAGTCGTGAGCCGTCACCGGCACGCCATCCGACCATTTTCCCTTCGGTTGGAGGCGGAAGGTCCACTCGGTCATCTCCTCGTTGTGCTCCCAGGAAGCCGCCGCGCCGGGCGGGGTCGCATCGTCCCGCGCCGGATCATTCGCCGCCAGCCCCTCGAACAACGCGGTGATGATCTTGCTCTCCACCACCCCGGTGACGAGCTGGTGGTCCAGCGCCTTGGGTTCCGCCGAATTTCCAACCAGCAGGATTCCCTCGCGATTTGCCCGCTCGACTTGGGTTTCCTTCTGGCAGGAAACCAGCAGCAGGCAGAAGAAAACGGGGATTATCGACAAACAGCGGAGCATCACGGGCCGGAGAATGACGGTCCCGCTGCTCAATGCAGGCCAAATTTTCAGAAAATCGCTCCGTCCCTCCGGGAAAATCCGCCATCCTCTGCTTGCATGATCCAGGCAGGCGTCTAAACACACGGCTGACAAACCCGTGAAAAGCTACTTCCTCCGCCGCCTGCTGCTGATTCCGCCGACCATGATCGGGATCACGCTGCTGGTATTTACGATCACCCGCTTCGTCCCCGGCGGACCGATCGACCGGATGCTCCAGCAAGCGGCCGAAGGGAACAAAGGCAAGAGCGGCTCGTCCGCCGGGTCCAAGGGCGGACTCAGTGACGAGCAGTTGGAGGAACTGGAAGAGGACTACGGACTCGATAAAAACACGCTCGCCGCTTACGGCCAGTGGCTGGGAGTTTTCCCGCGCGAGGTGCAGATTTCCAAAGGCGAGTTCGATATCCAGTCGGATGAAATCATCGGCGGATCGATCGAGGGGAAAACCACCGCGCTCCTCGTCCTGAAGGGAGACGGGCGGCTCGTCCACGTCAAGCGGGCGAACGGCGGGGTTGTTTCCGCCGTGTTTTCCGATTCCGGAAAACCCATCGAAAGCGAGAAATGGCGCGTCCGCTATGAAACCGAGGCGGACCGCCAGGCGCGCTACTTGCGCCGGAACTCCGGAACCACCGAAAAACCGGCTTACCGTGACCGCGCCGTTGTTTTCAAATCACGCTTCTCGGGCATCCTCCAGGGCAACCTCGGGCGATCCATGGTTTATGGCGATCCGGTGGCGGAAATGATCGCCAGCCGCATGCCCGTCGCCGTTTATTTCGGGCTGCTCACCGCGCTCATCACTTACGCAGTTTGCTTGCCGCTCGGGGTCTTGAAAGCGCTGAAACACCGGACTTTCATCGACTCCGCCAGCTCGGTGCTCATTTTCCTCGGCTACTCGATCCCCGGTTTCGCCCTCGGCGCGATCCTGATCGTCCATCTGGGAGCCCGCGCGAATTGGTTCCCGCTCTTCGGCCTGACCAGCGCGGACTTCGGCGGGATGAACCCCTGGGACCAACTCAAGGATCTCGCCCACCACACCGTCCTGCCACTCACCTGTTATGTCGTCGGCGGCTTCGCGATGCTGACGATGCTGGTGAAAAACAACCTGATGGACAACCTCGCCGCCGATTACGTGCGGACCGCCGTGGCCAAGGGGACCAGTTTCCGCGGCGCGGTGTTCGGCCATGCGTTTAGAAACTCGATGATCCCGGTGGCGACCAGCCTGGGCGGATTGATCACCATTTTTGTGAGCGGGTCGATGTTGATCGAGCGCGTTTTCGACATCCAGGGCTTCGGCCTGTTGCAGTTCCAATCGGTCGTCGAGCGCGACGTGCCCGTCATCATGGGAACCCTCACCATCGCCGCGTTGCTGACGCTGGTGGGAAATGTCATTTCAGACCTCACCGTCGCGCTGGTCGATCCGCGCATCAAATTCGAGTAAGCATGAGGCGGATCACCGGAGCTTTTCTAACTATTCTGGGCACCCTCGCCGTCATCGGCGAGATCCTGGGCATCGCCTTTCCCACCGTGCGCTGGTTTTTCGAAACGAGCCGCCAGGTGCCGTGGTTGAATTTCGGGGAAACGGCCGTTTTCCCGTGGTTCGGCTGGTTCACCGCGTTGTTGCTCATCGTCGCGGGCCTGACGATGATCGTCCGTTCGTTCACCGGCGGCCCGCCCAATCCGCTCACCGTCCGGCGCGTCCGGCGTTTCTGCCAGATCAAGCGCGGCTACTATTCACTGCTGATCCTTCTCGGCCTGTTCGGTCTCGCCGCGCTCGATCAAGTCATCGTCGGAAAACGCGCCCTCGCCGTCGAGCAGGATGGCAAGTGGCGGTTCCCCGCCTTCATTCCCGGCGATTTGAAAAACAAGGACTTCGGGATCGACGGCTCCCGCGCCGATGCCCCCGTCAATTACCGGGACCTGAAACGCGATTTCAAAACCGCGGGCAAAGGCCGGGTCATCCTGCCGCCCGTCCCTTACGATCCCACCGGCGACACGCTCGCCCCGCGCTCGCGGTCGATGGAACAGCGGGGCGGAATCTATCAGGAAGGCCGCGCCGACGAACCCTACTTCGGCCTCGCCGCCAAATATTACGACATCGACGAGGCGCGCATGCACCTCCGCTACACCCTGCGCCGCGGAGTCCTCAATGGCCCGGTCGATGGCTGGGACGAGTCCGGCACGCCGGTTTACAACGCGGAATACCGCAACGGCGAACTCATCTCGGAGAAATACAACGGCACCGGGGACAAAGCCGGTTTCCTCGCCCTGAAAAGCAGCGGAATCCGCGCGGTGAAATATCATCCCGCCCCGCCGCTGCCCGAGACCGGCAACTGGCTGGGCACGACTTCCCAAGGCTACGATCTCGTCGCATACCTCTACGGCGGACTTCAAGTGAACCTCAAGGCCGCCCTGATTTTCCTGCCGCTCGTTTACCTCATCGGCATCACCATCGGCATGCTCATGGGATATTTCGGCGGCTGGTTCGACATCATCGCGGACCGGCTCATTGAAATTTTCTCTAACATTCCGTTCCTTTTCGTCATCATCATCCTCTCCAGCATGGTGCCGGAGCGCTACAAGGGCCTCACCATCATCCTCGCCATTCTGATCGTCTTCGGCTGGATGGGCATCGCCTCGCTGATGCGGACCGCCGCCTATCGCGACAAGGCGCGCGACTACATCGCCGCCAGCCGCGTGCTCGGCGCGGGCACGCCGCGGATCATTTTCAACCACCTGCTGCCCAACACCCTCGCCATCATCGTGACGCTCGTCCCGTTCTCGATGTCCGGCCTGATCTTCTCGCTCACCGCGCTCGACTACCTCGGCTTCGGCCTGCCGCCGGAATACGCGTCGTGGGGCCGCCTGCTCAACGACGGCCTCTCGAACCTCTCCGCACCGTGGCTGGTGACCTCCACCTTCGTCAGCCTCGTCGGTCTTCTGGTCCTCATCACGTTCGTTGGCGAGGCGGTCCGCGAGGCGTTGGATCCGAAAAAATTCACCTACTACCGTTGATGCGCCGCCTCATTTTCCAGCTCGCGATTTTCACCGCCTGCCTCGGCCTGCTGCCCGGCTGCAAACGCGAGACGACCGAGGTCAAGCGCACGCTCGGCTTCGACGAATTCGTTCCCGTTTACAACCGCCACATCCAGAGCTGGCTTGTCGGCCAGGAAAAAACCGCCCGCGAGGCCGTCGCGAAAAACGCCGCCGCACTCGCCGCCGCCGAGGGGGATGCGAAAACAACTTTGGAAGTCCAAGCGGCGTCCCTGCAACGGGAACTGGAAAAATGGCAATTTCGCCTCACCCTTGGCGACTACATCCAATTCCACCAACCCGAAGACGTCCCCGCCGATCTCGTCTGGCAGAATGGCATGGACCAGCCGGAAATCGGCGATCCCGCGGCGAAAAAAGGCGGCGTCCTCCGCCGCCATTTCCCCAGTCTCGACTTCCCGCCGACCATCCGCCCGTTCGGCCCGAACTCGAATAACAGCTTCCGGGGCGACCTCTACGACAACATCGAGCTTCCTCTCGTCACCCTTCACCCCGACACGATGAAAGAGATCCCCGGTGTCGCCAGCGAGTGGGCCGTCACTGCCGATGGCCGCACGGTTTTCCTGAAAATCGATCCCGCGGCCACCTACTCGGACGGCGTCCCGGTCAAAGCCCGCGATTTCCTCATCGGCCTCTACATCCGCGTTTCCGACAACGTGGTGAATCCCTACACCAAGCAGTTCTATCGGGAAAACTACGCCCGGATGGCGACTTACGGCGATCAAATCGTCGCCGTCACCCTGCCCGAAGCGCAAATTCACGCCGCCGCCGCGGCAGGATCGATGGTGCCCGCCGCCCCCCACTTTTATGCCGAATACGGGCCGGATTACGCCGACCGCTATCAATGGCTCTTTCCGCCCACCACCGGAGCCTACGAATTGCGCCCCGATGGCCTGGTGAAAGGGAATTCCATCACCCAGACCCGCGTCAAAAACTGGTGGGCCAAGGATCGGAAATACTACAAATATCGTTTCAACGTGGACCAGATGGTCACCGTCCTCGTCCGGGATGAATCGAAGGCCTTCGAGCTTTTCCGCTCCGGCGAGCTGGACTCCTTCATCCTCACCCGCCCGGAGTTCTGGTATGAGAAATCCGAAATTCCGCCGGTCTATGACGGCTACATCGCCCGCGCGACATTCTACAACCGCTACCCGAAAATCCCCCGCGGCCTCTATCTGAACGTCACCCGCCCGCTGCTGAATGATCGCAATGTCCGCATCGGCATCCAGCACGCCACGAACTGGCAGAAAGTCATCGATATCCTGTTCCGCGGGGATTATTCCCGCCTGAACGCCTTCAATGAAGGATTCGGAATTTTCAGTGATTCCTCCATCCGCTCGCGCCCCTACTCGATCGAGCAGGCAAGAGCCGCCTTTCGCGAAGCCGGTTTCACCCAGGAAGGCTCGGACGGTATTCTGAAAAAGCCGGACGGCACGCGCCTTTCCATTTCGGTTTCCTACGCCTCCATTCCGATATCCGACCGTATCTTCGCCATCCTCCGCGAAGAAGCCAAATCCTGCGGTTTCGAACTCCGCCTCGATGGCCTCGAAAGCAGCGCTTACTATAAGAAAATCATGCAAAAGCAGCATGACATGCAGTTTTCCGGTTGGAACACCACCCCGCCCACCCCGGACTTCTATCAGTTCATGCATTCCTCCGCCGCCTTCGATGACAAGGGCAACCCCAAGCCCCAGACGAATAATTTCTTCCTCTGGAGCCGCCCGGATACCGACATTCTATCAGAGAAAGTCCGCAACGCGCGGACCGAGGAGGAACTCCGCGACGCCGCGTGGAAGCTCCAGCACATCATCCATGACGAGGCGATCTTCGTCCCCGGCTACGTCCCGGAGTTCCAGCGTGTCGGCTATTGGCGCTGGTTGAAATGGCCGGATTCCGAGGAAACCCGCTTCAGTCCGGCCGTGGTTTACGAACCGCACGAAGGCTATGCCTTCTGGATCGATGAGGACGTCCGCAAGGAAACCCTCGAAGCCCGCCGCCACGGAAAAACCTTTCCGGAAGTCAACCGCGTCATCGACGCCTATCGCGAAACGCCGCCGCCAGCCCCTGCCGAATGAGCACCGCCACCACTAACATTCTGGAAGTCGAGAAGCTCATCGTTTCATTCGAAACCGAGCGCGGACTCCTGCGCGCCGTCGATCAGGTATCGTTCAACGTCCCCGCCGGCAAAACCGTCGGCATCGTCGGCGAGTCCGGTTGCGGGAAAAGCGTCACCGCCATGTCCATCGTCGGCCTGCTGCCGCAGCCATCCGGCAAAATCCTCGGCGGCGGGATTCATTTCAACGGCCACGACCTCGCCCACGCCAACGAGCGCGAAATGCGTAAAATCCGCGGCGGGGAAATCGGCGTGATCTTCCAGGAACCGATGACCGCCCTCAACCCGGTCCACCGCATCGGCCGCCAGGTCAGCGAAGTCTTCCGCCTCCACACCAAGCTCTCGAAAAAAGATGCGTGGGACGCCTCGATCGAAATGCTCCGCCACGTCCGCATCCCCGCCCCGGAAAAGCGGATGATGGACTACCCTCACCATCTATCAGGCGGTATGCGCCAGCGCGTCGTCATCGCCATGGCCCTCGCCTGCAAACCTTCCCTCCTGATCGCCGACGAGCCGACCACCGCGCTCGACGTGACCGTGCAGGCGCAGATCCTCGATCTGCTGGGACGTTTCCAGGCGGAGCGGAACATGTCCACCATCCTCATCACCCACGACCTCGGCGTGATCGCGGAATCCTGCGATGATGTGGTCGTGATGTATGCTGGCCGCGTCGTCGAGCGCGCTCCGGCCGAAGAACTTTTCGCCAATCCCCTCCACGCCTACACCAAGGGCCTGCTGCATTCCATCCCCACGCTCGACACGCCTTCCAAATCCGTCCTCAACACCATTCCCGGCATGGTCGCTTCTCTGGCAGACCTGTCCCACGGCTGCCGTTTCTGCCAGCGCATGGGCCGCACCGCGCCGGTTTCCCGTGAAAGGCCGGTCTTCGCCGAAGTGTCGCCCGGGCATTGGGTGGAGACGTGCCCGGAGTGTTACGAGCCAGCATAAGACTGATAGGACCCATATGACCGATCCTTTGTTATCTGTTAAAGACCTCCGCGTTCACTTTCCGGTTCGCGGTGGCGTTCTTCTTCGCCAGACCGGAGCGGTCCGAGCGGTGGATGGTGTTTCACTGGACATCGCGCCCGGCGAAACCGTCGGCCTGGTCGGCGAGTCGGGCTGCGGGAAGTCCACTTTTGGCAAGGCCATCGTCCGCCTGCTCAAGCCCACCACCGGCAGCATTCATTTCAATAACTCGGAAATCAGTCACTCCAGCCAGCGCGCCCTGCGCCCGCTGCGCAAGGATTTCCAAATGATCTTCCAGGACCCCGCCGAGTCGTTGGACCCGCGGATGAGCGTGCGCGCGATCATCGAGGAGCCATACATCATTCACGGCATCGGCACCCGCAGCCAGCGCCTGCAATGGGTGAATGAACTGCTGGACCGCGTCGGCCTGCCCGCGGCCGCCGCCGAGCGTTATTCCTTCGAGTTCTCCGGCGGCCAGCGCCAGCGCGCGGGCGATGCCGATGCGCTGGCGCTGGC
>CAYXZE010000084.1:0-2074 GCA_964469395.1 uncultured Luteolibacter sp. | reverse complement strand
GCTAGCCCGTGCCGGGGCCATCTATCACAACCCGCGCCACGCCTACACCAAGGCCCTGCTCTCCGCGATTCCCTCGCATGACCCGAAGGCGAGGCGGGAAAAAATCCTGCTGGAAGGCGACGTGCCCTCACCGATCGACCCGCCGCCCGGCAGTGCCTTCGGCCACCGCATCAACCACCCCCGCTACGAGGAAACCATCGGCGCGGATCTTTCCCTGCGGGAAATTTCTCCGAACCATTGGGTCGCCGCCGATCCCTGCTGCGTTTCGGACGAGGACTGGAAAAAGCTGCGCCCCGCCAAGAGTGCGGGCTGATGTCATGAAGCTCATCCGCAGAACTCAAGGAGCGGCGGAATCCGTCCGCCGTGCCCATGGAATGCCAATGAGATGAGAGAAGTGCTTTCCATGGTCGGTCCATGGACTGGGCGATCGGATATCGCCCTTCCTTGTTTATCAGACAACCGCCTATGCGAAAGCGGCGGAAACACACGGATGGAGTCGGTCCTCGCGGATTCACATCGGTCCAAGGATTGCCACGGGCGGGAAAAAGAATGGATTTAACGGGCGAGGCGCTTGCGGATGGGCTTGTCCACAAAACGCATGACCACATAGCCGAGCACGATGCTCGCGATGTAAACCCCGGTCGCCACCAGCATCTTGACGCCCCAGGTCGGCTTGTTGGTGCCGAGCCAGCCGAAGAAGACGCAGTGCATCGGATAGTGGACGAGGTAAAGCGGGTAGGAAAGCTCGCCGAGGAAATGGCAAACCTTTTCACCAAACCGGGTAACCGGCTGGCTGCCGGCACCGATCAGCACGACGATCGGCATCAGGATGATGATGACCAGGCACTCATAGATGCCGTTCACCCACGGCATCGCAACCGGACCGACTTTGGGCATCGGGAGCAAGACGAGAAGTGCGAGTGAGGTGAAAATCATCGCGTGTTTCATCCGGATCGTCTTGCCGAGGCGGAAGAGGAACAGGCCGGTGACAAACGGGAACAGCATCCGAACCATGCCTCTGGACAGATGATCTCCGTCGAACACCCACCCGCACGCCACCGTGCCGGGAATAATCGCCTTGGCCACGATCACGTAAGTCAAGAGGCCGGCCAACACCACCGAGAGAATACCCAGTGTCCGCACGCTGAATTTACGGATCCAAAATGCGTAGGCGATATTCGCGATGTATTCGAAAAACAAAGACCACGCCGGACCGTTCAGGGGGTAACCTTCGTTGAACCCGCGCACATCCATCGACTTGGGCATCGGAATCAAGAGGGCACCCAAAACCGTGGCGAACATGAGCATCCCGACCGATGTCTTCTCAACGAGCGGACACACACTCGAGGCGCTGAAATAGAAGAAGATCGCGCCGATGACCGAGCCAATGACGACCATTGGATGCAGGCGGACCAGACGGCGTTTGAAAAACGAGCCGATGGACATCGTGTTCCAGCGATCATCGTAAGCGTAACCCATCACGTATCCGGAAAGCATGAAAAAGAAGTCCACCGCCAGGTAGCCGTGGTTCACGAGGTTCACCGGATCCGAGTCGAAGAGGTGGTAGGCCACCACTATCAAGGCGGCCACACCGCGCAGGCCGTCGAGAATCGGCAACCGGGTTTTGGACGACTTGCCGGTGACGGGAGGGCATGAAGAAATGTGGGATGACATGGGCGGATCAGCGGGAACGGGGTTGAAATGTCCGCCCGATACGCGTCGGCGAATGACCGCCTTTCACCTGAATTTGTCCGCTTTGCCTGGAAGTGTGACGATGGCCCGATTCCTTCATCGTCGTTTTACAATCTCGCCGGTGTGACCATCAACCCGAACACCCTGCGCAAACGCCCGGCGCGCACCGCCTCCGAGAAAGGTGTCATGCACGTAGTAATAACGGGAATCGGCGTAAATATGCCAATTGTGCTTCAGCGAAAGTGCGCGTGAATTCCAGACTGCCGAATGTGCCCGGGCGGGCGAAACCGTGAATCCGGGAGGCGCGGCTGAATGCGCGGAGGGTGCTGTTGATTGCGTCCATACCGCGCGGACATCTCGCGGTGTCGTGCATCCGAGAAGC
>CAYXZE010000083.1:0-9352 GCA_964469395.1 uncultured Luteolibacter sp. | reverse complement strand
CTTCGGAAAGCGAAAGATGCTTTGCCTCAAGGAGCGGCGGAGTCCGTCCGCCGTGTCCATGGAAAAGCCAATGAGACGAGCAAGGCGCTTTTCATTGGCTTCTCATGGACGGGGGCGATCGGATATCGCCCCTCCTTGTTTTTATACAATTCGCATGTTTCCTCGACCCGAACCCTTAGCGGTAGATGGCGACGAGGAAAAGGACGGCTTCGCGCTTGCCGGAGTTGATGATGGCGTGGGTCACATCCGCCCGGTAGGTGGCGGAGTCGCCCTTGGCGAGGATTTCGGTGGAGTTGCCGGATCTCAGCTCGATGGAGCCTTCCTCCACGGTGAGGAACTCGCGGGTGCCGCCCACATGGGGCTGGCTGCGCAGGGCTCCGCCCACCGGGAGACGCAGTTCGTAGAACTCCACGTCTTTTTCCAGATTCAGCGGTGAGAGCGTGCGGAGCTGGCACTGGGTGTCGGAGCGGAAGATCAGCGAGCGGTCATCGGCCCGGATCGTCTGGATGGTGGAGGCGGGCTCGGAGTTTTCGAGGAGGTCTTGCAGTGATAGGTCGAAGGCGGTGGCGATGCGATAGGTGACGCTCAGCGTCGGATTCGCCCGCTCGCGCTCGATCTCGCTGAGCATGGATTTGCTCACCCCGCTGGCCGTGGCGAGTTCTTCCAGCGACCAGCCGCGGTCTGCGCGCAGTTTCTTCACGCGGCGTCCCAGATTCTCGTTGATGGAGTCGGCGGTTGCCGCGACCGGGGCCGGGGCGGTTTTTTTCGCACTGCGCTTGGCTGGCATGCTGAATTCAGTATGTTGGAAAAAATATCCTGTAAAGTGGAAATTGGTGCTTGCTGATTTTCCGGATTCGTATCCCATCTCCCCGCACGCATGACGCTGTCCACCTTGCTCGACCATTTTGGCGTCGCCGTTTCGGCGTTGTCCGGCGTGCTTGCGGCGCGTGAGAAGGGGCTGGACCTCTTCGGGGTGCTGGTGCTGGCGCTGGTGACGGCCGTGGGCGGCGGCTCGGTGCGTGACATGCTTTTGGGCGATGGCGCGGTGGCCTGGCTGCGTTCTCCGGAAATTTTCAACACGGTTTGCATCACGGCGCTGGTGGCCTTCGTTGCCAGCCGCTGGTGGGCGCGCCCCAGGTTCCTCTTTCATGTGGCGGACGCGCTCGCTCTCTGTTTCTTCGCCGTCGCGGGAACCCGCAAGGGCCTGTCTCTCGGCTTCGCTCCCTCCGTGTCCCTCGCGCTGGGGGTGATCACCGGTGTGGCGGGCGGAATCATCCGCGACACGCTGATGGACCGTGTGCCGCTGGTGTTCCGGAAGGATACTTATTTTTATGCCACCGCGGCGTTGTTCGGCGGGGTGGTTTACACGCTTCTGCGCCATCCGCTGGGGGACGAGAGCGCGACGTGGGTCGCGGTTTCGGCGGCGTTCCTGCTGCGCCTGGGAGCCATGCGCTACCGGCTTTCCCTGCCCGCCTTCACCGCACCAGACAACTCTAACATTTGATATCATGAAAGCACTCGTAAAAGCCAAGGCGGAACCCGGATTGTGGTTGCAGGATGTTCCCGAACCCGAAGTCGGCATCAATGACGTTCTCATCAAGGTTCACAAAACCGGCATCTGCGGCACGGACCTGCACATTTACAAATGGGACGCGTGGGCGCAGAAGACCATTCCCGTGCCAATGGTCGTGGGCCATGAATTCGTGGGCGAGGTGGTGCAGGTGGGCGCGAACGTGAGTGATTTCCACACGGGTGAAATTGTCAGCGCGGAAGGCCATGTGGTCTGCGGCCGCTGCCGGAACTGTCTCGCGGGCCGCCGCCACCTGTGCAAGGACACCGTGGGCATCGGCGTGAACCGGCAGGGCGCGTTCGCCGAATATGTCAGCGTGCCGATGACCAATGTCTGGCATCACGCGCCGGGCGTGGACGAGGAGGTGGCCTCGATTTTCGATCCGTTCGGCAATGCGATGCACACGGCGCTGTCGTTCGATCTGCTGGGGGAGGATGTGCTCATCACCGGCGCCGGTCCCATCGGCGTGATGGCGGTGGCGATCGCGAAGCACGCCGGCGCGCGCCACGTGGTGATTACCGACGTGAACGACTACCGCCTGGACCTGGCGAAACAGCTCGGCGCGGATGTGGCGCTCAACGTCGCCAAGGGCACCCTGGCGGATGTGCAGAAGCGGTTGAACATGAAGGAGGGCTTCGATGTGGGTCTGGAAATGAGCGGCAATCCGACGGCGTTCCGCGACATGATCCACTCCATGTCCCACGGCGGCAAGATCGCCCTGTTAGGCATTCCCGCCGAGCCGATGGCGATCGACTGGAACAAGGTGATTTTCAGCATGCTCACCATCAAGGGCATTTACGGTCGCGAGATGTATGAAACCTGGTATCAGATGAGCGTCCTGCTGGAGAGCGGTCTGGATATCAAACCGGTCATCACCCACCGCTTCGGCGCGGATGAATTTGAAAAAGGCTTTGAAGTCATGCAGACCGGCATGAGCGGCAAGGTCGTGCTCGATTGGACAGTTTTTTAATCCACATTCCCATGACTCCCGAACATCGCGAAAAACTCATCAACCAGGCGGTCGTCCTCGCGGCACGGCTTCAGCAGCGCGCCACCGAGTTGCAGACACCGGCCGAGCGCCGCCAGCAAATGGAACTGGACCGCATGTGCCAGTCGCCGGAGGACAAGGCGACGCTGGTGCAGTTGACCGACCAGGCGTTCCGTTCCGGCCGGGCCGCCCGCGTGGCCAGGCAGTTCACCCACATTCTCGATGTGCAGGGAATCCCGCGTTTTTTCAGTCCGCTGGACCGTGCGATGCTGCGCGGTTTCCAGACTTTCGGCGACTGGCTGCCGAGCGTGACGGTTCCGTTAGTCAAGGAGCACATGCGCCAGGAAACGGCCAACGTCGTGTTGCCCGCAGAGACCGAGCATTTGACGGCCCACCTCCGCGCGCGACTCAACGAAGGCGTGCGCATGAACCTGAATTTCCTGGGCGAGGCGCTGGTGGGGGAGGAGGAGGCGTCGCATCGTCTCGACAAGTATCTCGCCGCGCTGCAATTGCCGGACGTGGAAGTGCTTTCGGTGAAGATCAGCACGCTTTACTCGCAGATTTCCCCGATCGCCCGCGAGCAGACCGTGCAGGTGCTGTGCGACCGGCTGGAGCTGTTATACCGGGCGGCGGCCCATCTTGAGTTCACCCGCGCGGATGGTTCCAAGGTGCCGAAGTTCATCTATCTGGACATGGAGGAATACCGCGACCTCGATCTAACGGCGGAGGCGTTCATGCGCACGCTGGAGCGTCCCGGTCTGGAGCGGGCGGAAGCCGGCATCGCGCTGCAGGCCTATCTGCCGGATTCGGCGGCGGTGCAGCGGCGGATCAATGTCTGGGCCCGCGAGCGCGTGGCCCGTGGCGGCGCGCCGGTGACGATCCGGCTGGTGAAGGGCGCGAACATGGAAATGGAGCGCGCCGAGGGTTCGCAGCGCGACTGGCCGCAAGCGCCGTTCAAGGCGAAGCGCGAGACGGACGCGAACTACAAGCGGATGCTGCACGAGGCGATGATGCCGGAAAATCTCGTGGCGGTGCGCGTCGGCGTGGCGTCCCACAATCTTTTCGATCTCTCCTACGCGCTGGTGCTGGCCACCGACTTGCAGGCGCTGGACCGCGTGCAGTTCGAGATGCTGGAAGGCATGGCGGGCCATCAGCGCCGTGCTTTGTTAGAAGAGTGTCGGAATCTGTTGCTCTACGCCCCGGCGTGCCGCCGGGATGAATTCCTCAACGCCATCGGCTACCTGATCCGCCGCATGGATGAGAACACCGGGGATGAGAATTTCCTCCGCCATGCCTTCAAGCTGGTGGTGGGGTCCGATGACTGGAAGTCGCTGGAAAAGGGTTTCCGGGAATCCTTCCACATTCCGATTTCCGACGAACCCCGCCGCAAGCAGGACCGCACCACCGAGGAGTTCGGCCGGGCGCGTGAGGAAATGACGCTGGAGAATTTTGAAAACGAAGCCGATACCGATTGGGCGCTGCCCCAAAACGGCCGCTGGGCGGAGTCGCTGGTGGCGAAAAAGGAGGCCGGTATCGCGTTGATCCCGCTGGTGATCGATGGCGAACCGACCGGGCTTGAGCGTGCATCGAGCAGGAATTGCGTGGACCCGTCCCGCCCGGGTGCGGTGGTCGCGCGCTATGTGGAAGGCACTGTCGAGGACGTCGAGCGTGCTGTTAGATGTGCGAAAGCGGATCCCGATGGCTGGCGCACGATGGGGGTGGACGAGCGCAACGGCATCCTCGGCCGGGTGGCCGCGGAGTTGCGGCAGGCCCGCGGCAAGCTCATGTGGGCCGCTTTGGCGAATTGCGGCAAGACACTCGCGGAGAGCGATCCGGAGTTGTCGGAGGCCGTGGATTTCGTGGAATTCTATCGAAGCACCGCCCGCAACTTTTTCGAGCTGGAAAGCGTGAAGGCGGAGGGCTGCGGCGTCGTGGTCGTGGTGCCGCCCTGGAATTTCCCCATCGCCATTCCCTGCGGCGGCATCGTGGCGGCATTGGCTGCGGGCAATACGGTGATCCTGAAGCCCGCATCGGACACGGTACTCGTGGCCTGGGAGCTGTGCGAATGCTTCTGGCGGGCCGGTGTCTCGCGCAAGGCGCTGCAGTTTTTGCCCTGTGCCGGAAGCGGTGCGGGCTCCGTGCTGGCCGTGCACGAGGATGTCGATGCAGTCATTCTAACCGGTGGCACCGACACCGCCCTGCGGATGCTCGCGGCGAAGCCGGACATGCGCTTGTTTGCCGAAACCGGTGGCAAGAACGCCAGCATCATCACCGCGCTGAGCGACCGCGAACTGGCGCTCAAACACGTGGTGCACTCCGCTTTCAGCCATGCCGGGCAGAAATGTTCCGCCACTTCGCTGCTTTTGTTAGAGCGGGAGGTTTACGAGGATCCGGATTTCAAGCGCATGCTCATCGACGCGGTGCGCAGCATCCAGTGCGGCAGCGCGTGGGATTTGCAGACGCGCATGGGGCCGCTGATCCGGCCGCCGGGCGGCGAACTGGAGCGGGCGATGAAAACGCTGGAATCCGGCGAGTCCTGGGCGGTGATGCCGCGCCAGATCGGCGACAATCCGAGCCTGCGCTCGCCCGGAGTGAAATGGGGCGTCACCCGCGGCAGTTTCACGCATCTCACCGAGTTCTTCGGTCCGGTGCTCGCGGTGATGCCGTTCGACACGCTGGACGAGGCGATCGACATGGTGAACGACACCGGATACGGCCTGACCAGTGGCATTCACAGCCTCGATGTCCGTGAAATCGCCCGCTGGCGCGAAGGCATTCAGGCGGGAAATCTTTATATCAACCGCACCACCGTGGGAGCCATCGTGCTGCGCCAGCCATTCGGCGGCATGGGCCGGTCCTGTTTTGGTCCGGGCATCAAGGCGGGCGGCCCGAGTTATGTCGCGCAGTTCATGCGTTTCGAGGATCGCGCCGTGGCCGCCACGCCGGAGACGAAGCTGGAAAATGCCGCGCTGGTTTCCCTGGCCGGCTCCATTTTCGGCGCGCCTCTATCAGAAGGCGAGGGCGCGCGCCTGCTCGCGGCCTTGCACGGTTACGACCGCGAGTGGCGGCGTGAATTCAGCCGCGAGCACGATCATTTGAAATTGTTAGGCCAGGACAACCTCCGCCGCTATCTGCCATTTTCCGAAATCCGGGTGAGGGTGGGGGGCGCGGACACGGCGTTCGACATCATCGCCCGGGTCGCTGCGGCGCGGGTCACCGGTGCGCGCGTGATTGTCAGCACGCCTCCCGGATTGGATCATCCCGTGGTGGGCTGGCTGGACAAGGCCACGGACTCCTGGGCCGCCGCGATTGAATTCGTGGAGGAAAGCGATGAGGCCGTCGTCAGCCGGATCGCCGAGGCTCCGGCGCATGCCGTCGAACGCATTCGTTTCGCCTCGCCCGCGAGCGTGCCAACGGAGATCCGGCTCGCGGCATCGACCCGGGGGATTTACCTCGCCGATGAACCGGTATTGGCGGAAGGACGAATCGAGCTGCTTTGGTATTTGCGCGAGCAAAGTATCAGTTACGATTACCACCGCTACGGCAACCTCGGCCCCCGTGCCGGAGAATCCCGCCACGAACCCGCCTGAAGAACTGAAATTTTCAAATCACCATGAACACCTATCAGCCATTCCAATCCCATCTGACCGCCCAGCTCGACGGCATCCGCGCCGCCGGCACCTACAAGCGCGAGCGCACGCTCACCACGCCGCAAGGCTCCACCGTGGAAACCCGCGGCGGCCAGCCGGTGCTCAACATGTGCGCGAACAATTACCTCGGCCTCGCCCAGCATCCCGCCATCCGCCAGTCCGCGCATGACGCGCTGGACCAATGGGGATACGGCCTCGCCAGCGTGCGTTTCATTTGCGGCACGCAGGGGATCCACAAGGAGCTGGAAGCCAGCCTGAGTGATTTCCTCGGCACCGAGGACACCATCCTTTACGGCTCCTGCTTCGATGCGAACGGCGGCCTGTTCGAAACTTTGTTAGGCCCCGAGGATGCCATCATCAGCGATGAGCTCAACCACGCCTCGATCATCGACGGCGTGCGTCTCTGCAAGGCCATGCGCTTCCGTTACAAGAACTGTGACATGGCGGATCTGGAAGCCCGCCTGATAGAGGCCGATGCGAAAGGCGCGCGCTTCAAACTCATCGCCACCGACGGCGTGTTCTCGATGGATGGTTTCATCGCACCGCTTAAAGCGATTTGCGATCTGGCGGACAAATACAACGCCCTCGTAATGGTGGACGACTCCCATGCGGTCGGCTTCATGGGCAGGCAAGGGCGCGGCACTCACGAGCATTGCGATGTGATGGGCCGCATCGACATCATCACCGGCACGCTCGGCAAGGCGCTCGGCGGTGCCAGCGGCGGCTACACCAGCGGGCGGAAGGAAATCATCGAACTGCTGCGCCAGCGTTCGCGCCCCTATCTGTTCAGCAACACCCTCGCGCCGGTGATCGCCGGGGCTTCGTTGGAAACACTTCGCTTGCTGAAAGAATCCACCGGCCTGCGCGACACCCTGGAGGAAAACACCCGCTATTTCCGCCAGGCCATGACGGACGCCGGTTTCACCATCCCGGCCGGCGAGCACCCGATCGTTCCCGTCATGTTAGGTGATGCCGCGCTGGCCACCCGCTTTGCCGATGCTATGCTGGAGCGCGGCGTGTATGTCATCGGTTTCAGCTACCCGGTCGTCCCGCAGGGCAAGGCCCGCATCCGCACCCAGATCAGCGCCGCGCACACGCGGGAAGATCTGGAACGCGCGGTCGCGGCTTTCATCGAGGTGAAGCGCGAGTTGGGGATTTGAAAAAAGCGGAACCATGTCGGAAGGACTCACTCCATCCTCAAGTCAAGGAGTGACGGACAGGTTGCTGAACTGCGAGGTATTCAGGGCGGTGGTGCTGCCGCTGGCCACCATCAGGCCGATGTAGCAGTTGCTCGCCATCTTGATGTTGGTGTTGTTGCTGATCGTAGTCCAGGTGATGCCGTCGCTGCTGCGTGATGCGGTGAATTTATTGCCACTGCGTGTGATCCGGATCCAGATGTTTGGCGCGGTGCCGATGCCGCTTTTGGTGGTGCTGGCGCTTGCGCCGGCGGTGGTCCGGCACTGCCAGAGCCATTCTCCGGAGCCGGTGACGCCGAGCGAGGCCATGAGCGAGTGAGCCGCCAGGCTGTCGCGGATCATCACTCCCACACGCGCATTGGCTCCCGTATTCTGCAAGGTGCTCACCCGCGCGACAATCGAGCCGTCGCCACTGAGTGTCTGATAGACATAGTGCAGGCCGTCACTTGTTCCTCCAATCATGCCCGCGCCGGTGATGGTATGGGTGTTGTTGAAGAATTCCGCGCGTCCTGCGGTTGCGACGAGCACTTCCTGCTGCGGGATGTTGACGGTTTGGTTCGTGCCGATATCGGCGGTCAACCATGGCAGCGGATACGGAGTGACCGTCACGTTGTCAAAGGTGGCGGTGCCGGGCACGGTGTTGTTTTGGCTCGTAACCGGCAGGCCGATATTCACCGTTTGCTCCATGGCAATCGTGGCCTGTCCGACTTGTGTCCAGGTCGTGCCATTGGCGGATACATAAGAGGTGAAGAGGTTGCCGCTGCGGGTCAGGCGCACCCAGTTGTTCGGCGTGGGATTGAGCACCGGTCCGGCGATGTGCGTGCTGGAGCCTCCGGTCTTGGCGCGGTATTGGAATGCGAAACCTTTGCCGGGAGTGGTTACTATCATGGCATGAGTGGCATTCGCCGCCGTTCCATTGCGGATCATCACGCCCGCCTTCGCCCAGGCGGAGGTGTTGGTTTGCGAGGTCACTCGGGCGCGGATTTCACCATCGCCGGTCATGGTGGTGGAGGCGAAATGGAATTCATCCGAGGAGCCCCAGATATCCGTGCCGCCGCTACTGACGGTGTAAACGCCACCGCTCTGGCTGCTGCCGCCCGGCACGCCGACCGCACCGATATTGGCACCGGCCCAGCCGCCAGGCAGGGGTGCGGCTGGCGCGGCGGTGGTCACGGTGATTTCATCCGAGAGATCGCTTTCAAGTCCGTTGCCGCCGATGGCGCTCACGGCGAAATGATAGCCTTTGCCGGCTTCAAGATCGCTCACCGTAAAGGTCGTCGCGGTGCCCGCGTCATAGGTTTTGGTGTATTGGTTGCTTTGAGTTCCCACATGGATCCGGTAGCCTTGGATTCCGGCTTCGGGAACCGCATTCCATCCGAGATTGATCGCGGAGGCCGAAGCCGCCATGGCGGTTCCCATCCCGCAGAGCGCGACGATCACTCCAAGGGAGCCGATCAGCCGACGGGATGTGGAGCGTGATTTTTCCGGCAGGTTTGCTCGATGCGCGGGTTGGGGGGCGGTGACCGTGGGGGATTTTTCCATGCCGGGAGGACCGCAACCGCTGTGCCATGAACTCGACTTGGACTGATGAGCGTGTAAAATCAGCGAGTTGTGGATTTTATGAGTGTCGAAACCAACTCTCCGACGCCCGGATTCCTGCAATCGCTGCGGGTGATCTCCTGCAAATCATTCAGCATTCCTCAGCGGAAAAGAAAATAAACCCCCAGCGAGAAGAACCCGAACCACACCAGGCAAATGTGAGTGACTCCGAACGAGCGCGCGCCGACGGTTTCCGCCGGATCGTCCTTGTGCGGTCCGAATAGCACCGCGTATTTGAAGACCAGCCAGCCTCCGAAGAACAACCAGCCGAGGGTGAAAAGGGCGAGCGCGGTTTTAACGAGGTAAATCATGGCGATGCGTGAATCTGGCGGGAAAAACGGCCGGACAA
>CAYXZE010000082.1:0-9427 GCA_964469395.1 uncultured Luteolibacter sp. | reverse complement strand
CTACAAGAGCGTGATCGTGGAAAGCGGGATCGCGGCGAGGACGATGGCGGCTTACGGAGAGGAGGAAAGACGGAGCGCGGCGGATGAAAGGCAGCGGGGCTCCGGCATCCGGGGTGCTGTGGAGCATGCGGGATTTGCGAAAGGGAATCGGCTAGATCACGCCCGGCATTCCGTCCGCCGTGTCCGTGGAAAAGCCAATGAGGCGAGCAAGGCGCTTTTCGCTTTTGATTGGCTTTCCATGGGCGGGGCGATCGGATATCGCCCTTGAGGAAGAGATGGCTCTCAACTTCCGGCGGCCTGGCGCAATGCGTCCGCCACGGTGCGCACGGCATCGGGGGGGAGTGCGGCGGGCAGCACCGCGCCGAGGACGATGTGGCCGCCGGGTGTTTTCACGGGGATGATTTCCACGCTCGTTCCGGCACTGATTTTTATGTGGACGTTGCCCACGGTGGCTGCGGGCCGATGTGAGGCGATGGCCAGACTGCGGGCGAGGAAATGCAGGCGACCGTGGCCGCTTTCATCGAAAAGGACGGCTCCCTTGTGATCGAGGATGAATACTTCGGTGGCGGAGAAATGGTCGTGCAGCCAGGCCCGGAAACCGTTGAGCTGTTCCAGTAACGGACCGCTGGCAGCAATCTGGATTTTGGGTGGGGGAGCTGCGGCGGGTTCGGCAGGGTGGGGGGGCTGGCTTGCCGGGGGGCGGGTCGCGGCGTAATCGACAAAACCTTCGTCGTTGCCGGTGGGCTGGGCGGGCGGCACGGCTGGTTCGCGATTGGAATTCATCAGCCGGTCGGCGAGCCGCCGGACTTCGATGGGATCAAGCCAGGGTTGAATGGTGTCCATGGTTAGCAGGTGGCGTAGAGGGTTCTACCGGTTGGTTCGAGTTTGGTTTCGATTTCCCGGCGGAGAGAATCGAAAACCACCTGTGTCCCGACTCCGTCCTCCATCACGCCGACGGGCAGGCCGCGGGCGCTGGCGCGGACGAACAGTCCGTCGCGGGGAATCTGGGCCTGAAAAACCATTTCCGGCGGAAGCAATTGGCGCAGGGCGGAGGCGGCTTCGGTGCTTTCCGTGAGTTCCTCCTGCACCATGGTGAGGCAGATGCCGAGCACGCTGAGGCGGGGATTCATCACCCGCAGGCGGTTGAGTCCGTCGAGAAGTTTCGGAACCGAGCGGATTCCCAGAGGTTCTGCCTGTTGGGGAATCATGATGGCGTCGCTGGAGGCGATCACATCGCCAGTGATGCCGAAAAGTCCGGCAGCCGTATCAATCAGGCAGAGATCGTAACCCTGTGCGGCCACACTGTGGAGGAAACCGCGGACGCGGGCGAGGTGGGCTCCCATGCCGCTTCCGCCCGCTTCGTAGTCGCTGGCCTGGCCGTTGGCGACGAGGGAGAAGGTTTCCAGCCGCGTGGGCACGATCAGGCGTTCCAGCGGGATGCCGGGGTCCGCCAGATAGTCGTAAAATCCGGCGAGCAGCCGCGACTGGCGGGTGAGGGAAAGGCCGACGGAGCCTTGCGGATCCGCATCGACGAGCAGGGTTTTTACACCTGCGCGGGCAAACGAATGGGCGAGATTGATGGAGACGGTGGTTTTACCCACTCCTCCTTTTTGGCTGGAAACGGCAATACTGATCACAAGAGGCAGGGAATTGTGGCGCGAAGGTAGCTTCGGCTTGCCACATCGGAAGTCTTTTCTTCAGGATACGGGTGCCCGGGGAAACAGCAGCTCCCTGATGGTGCTTTTTTCTCAATTATGAATTTCCGTATTTTCCTCGGTCCGGTGGCAGTGGTCGCGATGCTGTGTGGTTTGGTGCTGGGAACCGGCGGTTGTCGGAAAGGGGCGGATCCTCTGGCAAAGACCGGTCCGCCCGTGGTGATCGCCCCGGAGTTTGCGGCCAACACCCTCGGGCCTCTGCCGGGAGCGGTCCACCGCAGCCAGTCCGGCTCGCCGGTTCATTGGCAACCATGGACCCGGGAGACGCTGGCGCGGGCCAAGGCCGCCAACCGGTTGATTTTCGCCGTGATCGCGATGCCCCAGCAGCCGGGTTTCCAGTCCGTCCTGGCGGGATTGGCGAAGGACGCGAACGTGGTCGCCACGATTCATGAGAACTATGTGCCGGTGCTCATCGACGGTGATGCCTCGCGGGAAATCGGGTTGTTGACGGCGGAACTCTGCGCGGAAAGCAAGCGCGGTGTGCAATTGCCGTTGTTTGTCTGGATGACGCCCGACGGGAATCCGGTCGTCTGGATGCCCGCCGGTAAATCCTCTGCCGCGAAGGTCGGGGAATTGTTCACTCAATCGCACTTGGTGGTGAGTCAGACATGGGCGGAGGACGTGAAGACCCACAGGTCTTATGTGATGGATAACAGCGCCCTGGATAACGCCAACCGCCGCCAGCGCATGATCAAACGATACGACTCCACGGTCATGAGCGACAAGCCGGGCGAGGGAGTGATCCGCAGCCTCCGCCAACTTGCGTCCTTTTACGATCCGTATTCCCGCAGCTTCGACGAGGCGGGCGGGCTTTTCCCCTCCGGCTCCATCGATCTCCTTGCGACGGCCGCGATCCATCCCGGACTGCCTGCGGAAGTCCGTTCACGCTGTCTGGAAACGACGCGCGAGCTGTTGGTGGATTTGTTGCCGAGCGCGATGTTCGACCCTCTGGAGGGCGGGGTTTTCTCCTCGCGCCGGGGAAATTCCTGGGCCCTGCCGGTGTTTCACCGGGATTGCATCGCGCAGGCCCGCGCGGCAGTCTCCCTGATCCATGCCTACCGCGCGACGGGTAACGTGCGGGCCTTGGCAAAAGCACTCGAGTTGATCGCCTTTTCGGAAAAATCCTACCTCACCACCGAGGGGCTTTTTTCCATGGGGCTGGCCGAGGAGTCCGATGCGGCGGCCTGGTTGTGGAGTGTGGAGGAAATCGAAAAGGAACTCCCGCCGGAAGACGCCGCCTGGTGGATCAAGGCGACCGGCATGAAAGGTCTGGGAAATTTGCCGTCCGAAGCGGATCCGCGCCGCGAATTTTTCCGTGGCAACAGCCTCGGGCTGGACAAGTCTCCGGCCCAACTCGCGGCGGAGCTGGGCCAGGAACCCGAAACCTTCGCCCGGCGTTTTGAAACCACCCGCAAGAAACTGCTCAAAGTCCGCAGCAGCCGGATCGGGCCGGTCGTCCGGGATGATTGTTCCCATGCGGGTGCCACCTTACGGATGGTGTCCGCCTACGCGGCGGCGTATGGTGTCACCGGCGACGTGAAATTCCGCGACAAGGCGGTCGCCTTGCTCGACAAGAGTCGGCTCTCCTTCGCTGACGGCACCAAGCTGCGCCTGTTCTCGAAAGACTCCCCGAATTCAATCGGCGACGGGCGCGCTTTTCTTTACGCCCTGGCCATGCAGGCCGCGCTGGATGTCTCGGTCATCACCGCGGATGAAAAATGGCTCCTCTGGTGCGAGGATCTCGCCTCCACCGCCACGGAACTCTTCACCGGCGGCGGAATTCTCAAGGAATGTCCGGATGACGCGAAAATCATCGATCTGCCGATAGCGGATCGCGTGATGTTGTTCGATGACTCCACGGCAGGCTTGATCGCCTTCGCTGAGTGCCGCCTGGCCGACCGCGCGCGCCCGCTAGCACCGGCCTTCAGCAAGCAGGCCACGCCGCTGCCGCTTTATTCCATGGAGCTCCCGATCCTTCATACCGACCTGTTGCAGGCGACGCTGGCCCGCGAGTTCCGGGTCTCCGTCGTGAGCGGCACGGGGATTTCCCCCGAGCTGAAGCAGGCCATCGAGCGATTGCCGCTGCGGATGATCCAGCGCCGCGCCGCGAAACCCAAGGACGGGATTCCGGAAGGATCCGTGATGGTGATCGTCCGGGGAGCCGGACCCCGCTTGATTTCCACCCCGGAAGCATTGCAAGAAGCAGTCTTGCCCTCGTCGGGAAAATCATAAATCTTTTTGCACAACGCTTCGCCCCACCACGCACTTCATGAAAAAAAACCTAATTTGGATCACACTTGCTTTTTGGGCGAGTCCATTGGCATCCAATGCCGACACCTTCACTTTAAAGAACGGAACCACCCTGGAAGGCAGGATCATCAAGGAAGAGAAGGACGCTTACATTCTCGAGGTAATGGTGACCAAAAGCATCAAGGACGAGCGGAAAGTCTCCAAGGCGGACGTTGTTAAAATCGACATCGAGCAGCCCGACCTGAAAGCCTTCGAAGCGATCGAGAAACTGATACCGACCCCGGATTTGCTGACGGCGGAGGATTATGACGGGAGAATCGCCACGGTGCGGAAATTCCTCAAGGATCACCGGAGAAGCAAAAAAGCCAGCGAGGCCAAGGCCATTTTAGAGACGCTCGAAACGGAGTCCGCCTCGGTGTCCACCGGAGGCTTCAAGCTGAATGGCAAGGTCATTTCCCCCGAGGAATACCCTCCCGATGCCTATGATCTGGACGCCCGCGTCCAAGAGGTGAAGATCCGCCGGCTGGTCAATGGGAACCAGTTCCTTCAGGCGCTCCGGATGTTTGCCGATTTTGATCGCGACTACCGCTCCACTCTTTCCCACCGCACCCTGTTGCCCTTGATGAAACAAGTGATCCTGAAGCAGGTGGCGGAAGCCAACCGACTCCTGCAAAGCTACGACGCGCGCGAAAGGGAGCGCACCCTCGGCCTCCAGTTGGTCCCGATTGAAAATCGCAGCACCATCGAAATGGCGATTCAGGAAGAAGCCGCCGAGCAGGAGGCACGCTTCAAGACCGAGAAGGACTCCAGGCAGGGCTGGGTCACCATGCATCCGTATCACAAGCCTTCGCTGGAAGAAACGGTGCGTTTTGGCGGCACGGAACTCACCCGCCTTTCCACCTTGAAAATCATCCCCGGAGTCGATGGCGGGAAAGCCTATCGGGATCTCTACAGCGTGGTCCAGAGTGGTGGGAACTCCTCCACCGTCAGGAGCGCCGTGTCCGCCGCGAAAACCGCCACCGTGCCGCCACGCTACCTTGCTCCGCTGGAAGCCGCCGCGAAAGGCCGTAAATAAAGGCAGCAAATCAAAAACACTTTCATGACCCGCACCGCCACCCGCAGCCGCAAAACCGCCGAAACGTCCATCGAGCTGTCGCTCGATCTCGACGGTTCGGGCGCTTCCACCATCGATACCGGTATTCCGTTTTTCGACCACATGCTCACGCTTTTCTCAAAGCACGGCCTGTTCGATCTCAAGGTGAAAACCGTCGGCGACATCGAGGTGGATTCTCATCACACCATCGAGGATACCGGCATCGTCATTGGCGATTGTTTGCGCGAGGCGCTGGGCACGAAGGAAGGCATCCGCCGCTACGGCTGCTGCTACCTGCCGATGGATGAAACGCTGGCGCGCGTCGTCGTGGATCTCAGCAACCGTCCGCACCTGGAATTCCGCGCGCCTGCGGGGACACCGTCCGCACCGAACATGCCGTTCACGCTCGTCGAGGAGTTCTGCCGCGCCGTCGCCTCCAATCTGCGGGCGAACATCCACGTGGAATTGCTCTATGGACGCGACGGCCACCACATCGCCGAGGCGATTTTCAAGGGCCTGGCCCGCGCCCTGCGCGACGCTTGCGAGCGTGACCCTCGCGTGATCGGCATCCCCAGCACCAAGGACGCGTTGTGAAAGTCGGCATCATCGATTACGGCGGCGGCAATCTCCGCAGCGTGGCCAACGCCCTGCGCGCGCTTGGCGAGGATCCCGCGATCATCGCCAGCCCCGACCAAATCGGGGAAGTCACGCACTTGCTGCTGCCGGGGCAGGGGGCCTTCGGCGATTGCATGGAGCGTTTGGAAAAGCGCGGACTCTCTGCTTTCCTCAAGGACTGGATCGCCGCGGATCGACCGTATTTCGGCATCTGCGTCGGCTATCAGATTTTGTTCGATGCCAGCGAGGAAGCGCCGGGAGTGGCCGGTCTCGGCATCATTCCCGGCAGCGTGCGCCGTTTTCAGGATGAACCCGGACTGAAAATCCCGCACATGGGCTGGAACTCCGCGAGCGCCACCCGTGGCGAGACTCCGGTCTGGCGGGGACTCGGCGAGGATCCCTATTTCTACTACATTCATTCCTATTTCCCGGAGCCGCTCGACCGGGCCGCCGTGGTGGCGGAAACGACCTATGGCACCCAGAGCTTCGCCGGTGCGGTCGAGCGCGGACGAATGTTCGCCTGCCAGTTCCACCCGGAAAAAAGCCAGGAAACCGGCCTTCGCCTGATCCGCAATTTTCTCGACTGCTAGATCCCTAACCAACGCCCCGGTCGAAAAGCAGGAGCTTGGAATTCACGTCCGTCTGCCAAGAGAGGGCGTTGGATTCGGATTGGGCCGCCACCCGGAGTCCGATGTTCGTGGCGGCGGAGCGGAGGATGGAAATCTCCCAGTCCTCCCACTCGCGATCTTCATGGCAGGCATGAAACCCGAGGAAACCCCACAGTTGTTCCGTGGCGGAAATCGGAATCAGAAGCAGCGAGCGGATTCCGCGATCCTTGAAAATGACCCGTTCCTGCTCGGGAAACGAGTCGGCGGAGCCATGAACTTCATTTCCAGCATGCATGTCGCGGTGCCAGCGATCAAGACCCGCGCTCATGAACAGGAAATTCTGAAACTCGGGATGGTGGACTTTTGCCGGAGCATCGGCATTCCAGCCGGCAAGCTGGCTCATGGCCGGCATCCCGGAATGAGGGTGGGGGTGGACCCGGTAAAACTCACAACGATCCGCACGGGCCGCGGCGCCAAGCGCGGCGACGATCCGGGTCCAACCGGCGGAATCCAGGTGCGGGGAAAGGAGGGTGGTGCTGGTGGCGGAAAGCGCTTCGAGGAGGTCGCTGGCGCGGCGGCTGCGGGTGATGTCGCGCTCGATGGCCATGAACCCGGTGAGCTTGCCCTCCGCATTGTGAAGCGGCTGGCACTCGATGTGGACAAGATAGGCGCGGCCTGATTTGGCGCGGTTGAAAATTTCGATTTCGAAACCCTTGCCCGCCTGGATGCAATCGTGCATCCGGAGTCGCGCGGGATTCAGATTGCCCGGGGTTTGCAAAATGCTGCCGGGAGTTTTTCCTAAAACCTCGTCGATGCCGTAACCGCTGATTCGCGTGAACCCTTCGTTGACCCACTCGATGCGGCCGGCGGCATCGGTGATGAGCACGGCGTTGTCGGTGTGCCTGGCGACGAGGGCCAATCGGTTCGCCTCCGCATGGCGGCGGGTGATCTCGGTCAGGTCGGTGAGGGCGAGGATGGAGACCCGGCTGTTGCTTTGCAGCGAACCGGAAAGCGGGGCGGTGGATACCTGGACGGGAATCTCACTGCCATCCATGCCATGGAGAGTGCTCGCGAATTCCCGTTCCGCGGCAAGTGCGGAATCCATGCCGGAAATCAGAGAATCGAGTTTCCGGCCGGTCAGCGGCTCGGCCTCATTGCGGCACAGACGGGCGAGCGCCGGATTGGCGTAGGACACGACGCCGTCGGCCCCGAGGACAGCCAGCCCGTTGGGCGCGGAGTCGATGATTTGCTGCGCGAAACGGCGCTGCTTGTCGAGATCGAGGAGCGAGCGCTGGCGCTCGTCGATGTTCAAAATGGTGCCGACCAGGCGGATGGGGTCGTCCGGATGGGTGTGGATCGAGCGCCCGCGGAGCATGAACCAGAGCCAGCGCCCATTGGCGTCCCGCAGCCGCACCTGGGCCTCGGACGAACCCTGATGGCGGATGAAATTCATGATCTGGTAATGGTCGTCCGGGTGGATATTTCTCCAAAACTTGCGGAACGACGGGCCGGAGGTCGTGCCGGACCAGCCAAGAAGCGCGGAAATCTGCTCGCCCAGATTGAGACTGAAAGGTTTGGGAAAACATTCCCAAGTATCGAACTCGGCGGCGGTCATTGCATCGGACAGACGCTCCGACAGGCTTTCGACCCGCCGCGTGGTCTCGATGGAAGTGATGTGGAAACTGAAAAGGGCCACGAGAAGCAAGGCGACGGAGAGAGTCACGCCCATCGCCGCCACCCGGCGGGCGGCGAGCGGCTTCAGCCAGACGGCGGCGGGATAGTCCACGCCTAACAAGGCGACGACTTCCTCCTGGGAATCGCGGATGGGCACGGTCGCGCTGAACCAAACTCCCCACTCGTCGCTGTCGGGGCCTTTGAATGTCGAGTTTCCCGCGAGCTCGTTCTGCCACTGTTGCGGGTAATCTTTAACGGTCTCGCCGGGAGGGGAGAACGTCTCCGTCTGGGCCGGATTTTCCGCATCCACGAGGAATACGAGATGGCCGTTCCGCATGCCGAGCAGGTAGGTGAAGCGATTGCCGGGCAGGGCCTTGCGGATTTCCAGAAGCTTGGAACGCAAGCCGTTGTAAGTGGGCGTGTGGATTTCCTCCGGGCGGCCCTGGATTTTATCGATCTGGCGCGAATCGATATTATTGGCGCCGAGATGCAGGGCGCTGAGCAGGATGCCGGCTTGTTCTTCCCGGGCCTGGTTTCCCAACCAGTGGGCGAGCCATGCGCCGTTGCCGACGGTAATCAAGGCCGCGGCGAGGATGACCGACGTGCCGATTCTCCGGCGGAGAATCAAGTTGCGGGAAAGCCTGCCGCGGTCCGCCTGATAGATCGCCGCCCACATGATGGCGCAGAACGCGATGCTGCAAACGGCGGCGGCGGCCAGCGCGGAGAGAATCGCGATTCTCTCAAAAGCAAGTCCCACCCCCTTGAGGTCATGGCAAGTATCCACGCCCCCCGGCAGCAGGCCAACCGCAGTGATGCCGGCGAGGAGCAGGGCGGTGGTCATTGGCCGGACGGCTCGCTTCCGCTTGAAGAGCGCGTTGCTGAATCCCGCGAACCGCCAGCCTCCGGCGAACGAGACCGCGATGAGCGGAACGATGAGCCAGCCGGACCTGAAATTTCCCGCAGTCACAATGAACGTCAAACCGAACAGTCCGACCATGCCCGCCCATTTCAGGACGAAATTCGCCCGATGCCCGTGAACGAGCGGAGACTGGCAGAACCCCAGCAGGGATGCCGCGAAGATCGCGCCCACCAGGGCTTCGGCGAGGTCGATCCAGTCACCGAGATTGAGCGTGAAGGTCAGGATGCCGAACCAAGTCTTGAGACCGAGAGTGAAGAGCGCGAGGGCGAATAACGGCCAGCGCGTGGGTTGGCGATCCTCACGGAAATAAAAAAAACAGCCCGCAGCAGCGGTCAGCAAGAAGAGTCCGGTCAGAAATACGAGGTAATCCATGAAATTCCGGGGAGAGGTGGGAAGCAGTGCGTTTTAAGGCGTGATCGACATTTCGAGCCGGGATAGACGTTTTGGAAAGCACAAAGTCATGTCATGTCATCAGAAGCCGCCTTTGATTCCGCATTACATACATTGTCACAAGTTGAAATCCGAACGCCGGAGAATACCTTTTGTGCGAAGG
>CAYXZE010000081.1:6907-9438 GCA_964469395.1 uncultured Luteolibacter sp. | reverse complement strand
GCGAAATCGATCATTGGAACTACCGGGCACGATTTGACGCGGCCCTTCACGTTCACCGCTTCCCCTTCGGGGTTTTGAAAAACGCCTCCACTTCCGCAACCGGGCGGGTGTTGAAGACATCCTGTTTCCTCAGCCAGCCTTTTCGCGCGAGTCTAACACCCAGTCCGAGGTGATGCAGGCCCGGCGTGGAGTGGGCGTCCGGATTGATGGAGCAGAGCACGCCCTTGTCGCGGGCGCGTTTCCACCAGCGCCAGTCCATGTCGAGACGCTGCGGGCTGCAGTTGAGCTCGATGATGGTGCGGGTCTCGGCGGCGCAGTCGATGAGCATGGCGTGGTTCACCAAATACGGCTCGCGCTTGAGGAGGAGGCGGCCAGTGACGTGGCCGAGCATGGTGACGTGTTCGTTTTCCATGGCGCGGCAGATCCGGCGGGTCATCTCCTCTTCGGTTAGAGTGAAGGACGCGTGGACGGAGGCGACGCAGTAGTCGAGTTTGGCGAGCAGCGCGTCGTCGAAATCGAGCGTGCCGTCTTTCAGAATATCCACCTCGGAACCGGCGAAGAGGCGGAAGTTTTCATAGCCGGCGTTGAGTTTCGCGATGGCGTCGATCTGGGCTAACAGCCGGGTTTCATCGAGGCCGTTGGCCTGGAACGAGGCTTTCGAGTGGTCGGCGATGCCGAGATACTGGAGGCCGAGGTCGATCGCCTCATCCGCCATGGCTTCGAGTGTGTCGCGGCCGTCGGAGGCGGTGGTGTGGTTGTGGAAGGTGCCGCGGAGCTGGGTGAGCTCGACGAGGCGCGGCAGGGTGTGGTCGGTGGCGGCTTCGATCTCGCCGCGGTTTTCGCGGAGTTCGGGCGGGATGAAATCGAGGCCGAGCGCGCGGTAGATGTCGGGTTCCTCGTTGACTTCGGGAAGAGGAGGCTGGCGGTTGGAATCCGCCGCCACGGGCGTGAAGCCGTATTCGTTGAGCGAGAGGCCTTGCTTGAGGGCGAGCGAGCGGATGGCGACGTTGTGTTCCTTGGAGCCGGTGAAGTATTGGAGGGCGAAGGGGAACTGGGCGTTGGAAACGGCGCGGAGATCGCACTGGAGGCCGTTTTTCAAGCGCACGGAGGCTTTGGTTTCTCCGCAGACGATGATGGAGGCGACTTGCGGCAGGGTGGTGAAATCCTCGCAAACGAGCGCCGGTTCCTTGGTGGCGACGAGGAAATCGAGGTCATGGACGGTTTCCTTGGCACGGCGGAAGGAGCCGGCGTAGCTGACTCTCGAAATCTCCGGGTGGAGGCGGAGGAGGCCGGTGATTTCCTCGACCAGCGGAGCGATGCCGCCTAGCAGAAAGGTGTCGGCGAAGGTTTCCCGCAGGGCGATGGCTTCGAGGATTTTGACCTGCGTCTTCGCGCCGAAACCGGGAAGACCGGCGACTTTTCCCTCGTCACAGGCGGTCTTGAGATCGGCGATGGAGGTGATGGCGAGCGCTTCGTAGAGGGCCTTGACCTTTTTCGGACCGAGGCCCTGGAGGTCGAAGAGTTCGAAAAGTCCCGTGGGAAATTCGGCGCGGAGTTTTTCGTGAAATTCGAGTTTTCCGGTGCCGGCGAGTTCGTGGAGCTTGTCGCGCAAGGCGTCGCCGATGCCCTTGATGCCGGTGAGTTCGTTTTTCACCGCGAGTGCGACGATGTCGCCATCGTAGTTCCTAACAGTCTCCGCGCCTTGGCGGTAGGCGCGGATTTTGAAGGGGTTCTCGGCCTTGAGTTCCAGCAGCAGGGCGATTTCTTCGAGGACTTCGGCGAGGTTTTCGCGGGTCATGGCAGGGTCTTGTGGGAGGTTACGCTCATGTAGGGATCCACGTCGCACACGGTGCCGGCGCTCAGCGCGTGCTGGAGTTTTTCGCGGCGCTCGCGGACGAGGCGGACGACGAGCGAGGTCCAGCCGGTCTGGTGCGAGGCACCGAGTCCCTCGCCGGTTTCCGCGTGGAAGTATTCGTGGAATAACAGGAGGTCCTTCCAGTGGCTGACGTCGCTGTAGCGGTGGGCGTCGCCGAAACAGGGGCGGTAGCCGTTTTCGTCGGGAAGGAGCAGCGAGATGAGGCGGTCGCAGAGGTCGATTGCGATTTCCCGCAGCGTGCATTGTTTTCCCGAGCCGGTGGGATACTCGATCTTGAAGGTGTCGCCGTAGAAATAGTCGTAGCGTTCGAGCGCCTCGATGATGAGGAAATTGACGGGAAACCAGATCGGTCCGCGCCAGTTCGAGTTGCCGCCGAACATGTCGGTCGTCGCCTCGCCGGGGGTGTAGGGGACTTCGTGGCGCTGGCCGCCGTGCTCGAAGATGAAGGGCTTTTCCTCGTGCGCCTTGCTCAGCGAGCGGATGCCGAAGTTTGAGAGGAATTCCCCGGGGTCGAGCATGTAGGCCAGGCATTTCCGCAGGCGTTTTTCGGACGGAATGGCTAACAGGCAGCGGCCGGGATTCTTGTCTCCCTTCACGCGGCGGACGGTGACGTATTTGAGCAAATCCGGGCGGTTGACCAGGAACCAGTCCATCC
>CAYXZE010000081.1:0-6897 GCA_964469395.1 uncultured Luteolibacter sp. | reverse complement strand
GTCACGGCGCACATCGGCAGCAGGCCGACGAGCGAGCGGATGCGCAGCGGGATCGGGTCCTTGTGGTTGATGATGAGCTGGTCGTAGTAGAAACCGTCCTCTCTGTCCCACAGTCCGGTGCCGCCGAGCGAGTTGATGGCGTCGCAGATGTTGACGAAGTGCTCGAAGAATTTCGACGCGATGTCTTCGTAAACCGGTTTTTCCAGCGCGAGTTCGAGCGAGATCGAAAGCATGGTCAGACAAAATGAAGCCATCCACGCGGTGCCGTCCGCCTGGTTGAGGTGGCCGCCGCCGGGGAGGGCGTGGGAGCGGTCGAACACTCCGATGTTATCCAGCCCGAGGAAGCCGCCGCCGAATACGTGGCGGCCCTCGACGTCCTTGCGGTTGACCCACCAGGTGAAATTGAGCAGCAGTTTCTGGAAGGCGCGTTCGAGGAAATCCAGGTCTCGCTGGCCCTTGGTATCGGAGATTTTATAAACCCGCCAGACGGCCCAGGCGTGCACGGGCGGGTTCACGTCCGAGAAATTCCACTCATAGGCGGGGAGCTGGCCGTTCGGGTGCATGTACCACTCGCGGAGCAGTAACAGCAGTTGTTGTTTGGTGAATTCCGGATCCACCGTGGAAAACGGAATCATGTGGAAGGCAGTGTCCCACGCGGCGAACCACGGGTATTCCCATTTGTCCGGCATCGAGAGGATGTCGCGGGCGAAGAAATTCTGCCAGTCCGCGTTGCGCCCGCGCAGCCGCGCTTCGGACGGCGGCGCTCCATTGTCGCCTTTCAGCCAGTCCTCGATGACATAGTAGAAGAACTGTTTCGTCCACAGCAGCCCGGCATAGCCCTGGCGGCAGATCATGCGCTCGTCGTTAGATATGCCTTTCGGGATGACATCATCGTAAAACGCGTCGCTCTCGGCGATCCGCTGTTGGAAGACCTCGTCGAATTCCTCGAAGTCCGTGAATCCGTTAGACTCGCCGAGCGCGTGCAGGCGGCAGCGCACGGTGACTGATTTTCCGGGCGGAATGAGGAATTGCAAATGGGAGGCGGCCTTGGTGCCGGCCGGGGTGGGGGAGACGGCCTCTTTCTCACCCTGGATCAGATAGCGGTGGAAGGCGTCCTTGACGTAGGGCGTGGGATTCGGCGTGCCGAAAACGCTCTGGCAGTTCGTGTCGTTTTCCGTGAACAGCCACTCGTCTTTCCAGCTATCGGGCGAATCCACGATGAGGCGGAAATCCCCGAGCGTGCCGTGGCGGGCGATGACGCCGGAGTCATCGCCGGTGATGGACGGCTTGTTTCGCGACCACTCGCGGTTTTTCCTGCCCCAGCTCCAGACGTTGCGGAACCAGAGGGTGGGCAGGACGTGGATGGGAGCCGCTTTCGGGCCGTGGTTGGTGATGGTGATCCGCCACAGGATGTCTTCCGGCGTCCGCTTGGCGACTTCCTGCATGACGTCGAAGTATTTCCCGTCGTCGAAGATGCCGGTGTCCGCCAGTTCCAGCTCCGGACCGTTGCGGCCGAGCTCCTGGTTTTTTTCCCGCAGCGCGGTGTAGGGAAAGGAGGCCTGCGGGTATTTGTAGAGCGCCTTGGTGTAGGAGTGGGTGGGGGTGGAATCCAGGTAGTAGTAGCACTCCTTCACGTCCTCGCCGTGATTGCCCTCGTTCCCGCCGAGACCGAACAGGCGTTCCTTGAGGATCGTGTCCTGGCCGTTCCACAGCGCGGGGGCGAAACACAGGCGGCATTGGCGGTCCGTCCACCCCTGCAAGCCGTCCTCACCCCAGCGGTAGGCGCGGCGGCGGGAATGGTCGTGGGGGAAACTCGCCCAACTGTTTCCGTGATCCGAATAATCCTCCCGCACGGTGCCCCATTGACGCTCGCTGAGGAACGGTCCCCAGCGCCTCCATTTCTTCTCGCCCGCCTTGTCTTCCGCGAGCCGTTTTTTTTCCCGATTCATCTGCGCGGACTGAAGCAGGAACCGGCCCCCTCTGCCAGCGAACTATTAGGGAAGGGGTGAACTTCGGCTGTTGCCGCCGGATTTCGCGGTTTTTGTGGTCGGGGGGCGCGGAGGCGTGAAATATTTTCACATTTCCAAATAAATCCGGCTCCGGTGACGCTGTGGCGGGAATATGCCGCTTGTTTTATTCGCGTCCATTCCCGTTGATCGCCACCCCAACTTCCCATCATGACCACCGCACCCGCCGAAACCCTGGGCCAATTCATGGCCGATAGCTCCGCCCGACTCCGGACCGAACTCGCCAAGGCCATCATCGGCCAGCACACGGTGGTCGATGACGTCCTGCTCGCCTTGTTCTGCGGCGAACACGCCCTGCTGACCGGCGTGCCGGGTCTCGCCAAGACCCTGCTCATCAGCTCGCTGGCGAAATCGGTTCACCTCGATTTCAACCGCATCCAGTTCACCCCCGACCTGATGCCCTCGGACATCACCGGCACCGACATCATCCAGGAAGACATCGCCACCGGTCACCGGGAAAAGCTGTTCCTGAAAGGCCCCGTGTTTTCCAACCTGCTGCTGGCGGACGAAATCAACCGCACGCCCCCGCGCACCCAGGCCGCCATGCTCCAGACGATGCAGGAACGCCAGGTCACCGTCGGCGGCACGACCTACAACCTGCCGAAGCCGTTCCACGTTTTCGCCACCCAAAACCCGATCGAGCAGGAAGGCACCTATCCGCTGCCGGAAGCCGCCGCGGACCGGTTCATGCTTTCGATTGAAATCGGTTATCCGGAACTCGACGACGAAGTCCGCATCGTCACGGAAACCACCGGCACCAGCAAACCCGCCATCGATCCTGCCATTTCCGGCGAGGAGCTGCTGCGCATCCAGCAAGGCGTCCGCGCCATGCCCGTTTCACAGGATGTCATCCGCTACGCCGTGCGTCTCGCGACCGCCACTCGTCCCGGCACGCCGGGCTGCCCGAAAGGTTTGGACGAACTGATGCGCTGGGGAGCCGGACCACGCGCTTCCCAATACCTCATCCTCGGAGCGAAGGGCCGCGCCGCCATGCTTGGCCGCCCATGCGCCGATTTCGAGGGTGTCCGCTCGGTGCTCACCCAGGTGTTGAGCCACCGCGTGCTGCCCAGCTTCAAGGCCCGCACCCAAGGGATTTCCACCGCGGAAATCATCCGCCGGGTCTCGGAATCCGTGTCTGAAAAATCCTGACCGACCGCATGTCGCAAAACCCAGCCATCCGACTCGACGAGTCGCTGCTCAAGTCCGTTCACGAGCTGTCCCTGATTGCCCGCCACTTGGTGAACGGGTTCCTGCAGGGCCAGCACCGCTCGGCCATGCGCGGGATCAGCCAGGAGTTCATCGCCTACCGTCCCTATCTGCCGGGCGATCCGCTCAAGGACGTGGACTGGAAACTCTGGGGGCGCAGCGACCATTTGTTCATCCGCCAGTTCCGCCACGAGTCGAATTTCCGCGGCTACATCTTTCTGGATACCTCGAAGTCGATGGACTACGGCAGCGGCGCGGCGAACAAATTCGCCTGCGGCCGGATTCTCGCCGCCTGCCTCGCCTCGCTGATGCACACGCAGCTCGACGCGCCGGGACTCACGCTGTTAGGCGGAGCGAACGGCCCGCTCTGGTATCCGCCCAGCACGCGGCAGGATCATCTCGACACGCTGTTCCACGCGCTCGGCACCGTCCAACCGGACGGCACCACGCCGGAATTCGGCGACCTGTCGGCACTCGGCGAGGAATGCCGCCGCCGCTCGCTCGGCATCATCATTTCCGATGCCATGACCGAGCCGGACCACTTGCGCGAACTCATCGAGCAACTCCGCCTGCGCGACATGGACGTGCTGTTTTTCCACCTCCTCGCCCCGGAGGAAATGAACCCGCCGTTCACCGGGGAAATCGTCCTGGAGGACAACGAGACCGGCGAGGAAATCGTCGTCGATGGAGCCACGCTCAAGGCGGACTACGGCCCGCGACTCGCCAAGTTCCTCGCGGAAACCGAGCAAATCTGCCTCGGCCTCGAAGCCCACTACTGCCGCATCGTCACCGACGAACCGCTGGACGAGGCGCTCCACCTCTATCTCAGCCAGCGCGAAACCATCTAACCGTTTTCATGTCCCTTCTCAATCCGCTGTTGTTAGCCCTCGGTGCCGCCGCGCTCGTCGTTCCGCTCTGGGTCCACCTGCGCCTCGGCAAGGTGAAAAAACGGGCCACCGTCGGCTCGTTGCGCCTCCTCCGCGCCACGCCCCAGACCTCCCGCAGCCCGCGCCGCCTCATCCAGCGCCCGCTGCTGGCGCTACGCTGCCTGATCACCCTGCTGATCGCCCTCGGCTTCGCCCGCCTGCTGCTGCCATGGCTGGGCAAGGACACGTCCGTGGAATCCACCGCCATCGTGCTCGACGTTTCCGGCTCCATGCAGGCGAAAAGCGGTGCAAGCACGTCCTGGCAGCTCGCCCGGGACGCGGCCCTCGCCCATCTCGACCGGTTGGCTCCGTCCGCCCGCGTCGCCGTCGTCTTGTCGCCATCGAACGGCGAGAAACCCGAATGGACCGATCCCGGCACCGCACGCGCCGCCATCCGCAAGCTGAAGGGCGGATTTGCCGCGAACCAACTGCACGCCGACATTCTAACCGCCGTGAACGCGCTGCGGGCGATGCCGGACGACCAGCCGAAAATCCTCCACGTCATCAGTGATTTCCAACGCGCCTCGTTCGTCGGCATCGACCAGGCCGCGATTCCGCAGAACGTCCAGCTCAAGCTCACCAAGACCAGCCCGGAAAAACCCACCAACCGCGGCGTCGCCGTAACCGTCACCCAGGCCGGAGCCACCAACCTCCGGCTTTACGCGTTCAACGACGCCACTCCCGGCAATCTCGTTCTAACCGAAAACGATTCGCCGAAGACCGCCACCATCGCCGCCGGCCGCGTTCTAACCGCCAAGCCACCGGCCGCGCGCCCGGACGGCACCGTTTCCCGCAAGCTCGGCATCGCCGAAGCCGACGACCTCGCGGCGGACAACACCGCCATCGACGTCTTCCACCCGCAACCGGAAATCCCCGTCTGGCTCTGGCAACCCAAACAGGCCGCCTCAGCGAACCGTTCCGAAACCGAACAGGCGACCTACTTCCTCGCCCGCGCCCTGCAACCGTCGGAAAACCCTGCCGAAAGTATCTCCCGCTTCCGCCCCCGCACCATCGCGGAAGACGCCCTGGCCGATGCCACACCGCCGCCGCTGCTCCTCATCCCCGCGCAGGACAACTACCCGGAAGCCCTCGCCAAGCTCGCCAACGACATCACCGCTCAAGGCGGCTCGGTCGTTTTCTTCGGCGGGAAAAATCTAACCGCAACTTCCCTCGCGCCCTTCGGTAAACTTGCGCCCGCCATCCCCGATGACATCGAAAACGTCCCCTCCTCTCCAGCCCTCGCCGCGATCAACGCTGATCACCCCTTGTTTGGCGCGCTCTCGCAAGAGTCGCGCCTGCGCCTCGCCGCCTCGCCCCTGTTCGAACGCCACGCTCTAACGGTCGCCCCGGAAGCCCGCGTGCTCGCCCGCTTCGCCGACGCCAAGCCCTTCATCGTCGAAGGCGATTCAGGAAAAGGAAAAACCTATTTCGTCAACACCTCCGCCGACCGCGAATTCGGCGATTGGCCGGCCGACGCGCCGCGCTTCATCCCCGCGGTGCATTTGTTAGCCGCCCGGGCCGTCGCGGAGAAATTCCCCGCCACCGACGACACGCCATTCCTCGCCGGCGAACCGCGCACCCTGCGCCTCGACCGCGCCCTGGCAGGCAAAACCGTGGAGATCGAAGGCACCAAACACACCGTCCAACCCGACGCCACCATCCCCGCGCTCGTGTTCCCCGAACCCGGTGAAAAATCCATCCTCGCCGACGGCAAACCCGTGAAACGTCTATCAGTCAATTTCCCGCCGCAGGAATCCGCCCTCGACAATCTATCGGAAACCATCGTCCGCCAGCGTCTCGAATCCCAGCGCCTCCATGAAGGCGGCTCCTCCGTCCGCTGGGAAAGCACCACCAACGGCCAGCTCGCCTGGCAACTCTGCCTCCTCTTCGGTTCCCTGCTCCTCCTCGCGGAACCCTTCATCGCCGACCGCAAACCAAAGATCCTCCACTAGGAATGATTTTTTAACCACGGATTTCACGGATTTACACAGATAAGATATTCATGTTTATCACTTTCCCAAGAATCTGAAACCCCACCAGCCATCCTCTTCATCTGTGTCCATCTGTGAAATCTGTGGTTAAAATTTTCTTCTTATGACGTCTTATCCCTATTGGAGCACCCCGGACCGCAAACCCACTCGATGAACTCCACCTCCACCACCATCACGCCGATCGTCGAAGCCACGGCCGGACGCCGCCATGCCGCGCGCGCCGCCCGCTGGGCCTGCGTCAGCGTGATCGCCTTGCTCGCCCCGCTCGCCTTGCTCGCCTGGTCGGACAGCCTGTTAGCCATCTCCACCCATTGGCGCTGGGCGGCACTCGCCCTCACTCTGGCAGCCCTGACCGGTGCCGCGATTTCCTTCACCCGCGCCTGCCGCCGCCCGAGCGCCGGAGAAGCCGCCCGCGCCATCGACCAAGCCGCCGGCCTCGCCAACGGCTACGTCGTCTCCACCTCCCGCGAACTCGCGGAGAAAACCGCCGCCGATCCCGTGGAGGCTGAGTTGCTCGCGAATTTGCACAGCTCCGCCGTCCACCTCGCCGCGGAAGCCAAGCCCGTCCATCCGTGGCCCGGCATTCTAACCATTCTAGCCGCAGTCGTCGCCGCCGCCGCGTTCCTCACCATCGCCACCCGGGAAAACGGCCTCGCCATCCGCCGCGCCCTGCAGCCCTGGGTCGCCCTGCCCTACACCACCGTCGAGCTGCGCGGCCCTTCCGAATCCCCCGCCAAACGCGAGCCG
>CAYXZE010000080.1:0-9558 GCA_964469395.1 uncultured Luteolibacter sp. | reverse complement strand
AGGCGGAAGGTCTCTCTTACATCACCTTCGGCCGGATCCGCCCGCTGCACACGAACGCGGTGATTTTCGCCTTCGTCGGCAACATGGCGTTCGCAGGCATTTACTATTCCACCCAGCGGCTGTGCAAGGTGCGGATGGCGTCCGACCTGCTGTCATCCATTCATTTCTGGGGCTGGCAGGCGATCATCCTCGGTGCGGCGATCACTCTGCCGGCCGGCCTGACGCGGGGCAAGGAATACGCGGAGCTGTTCTGGCCGCTGAATCTCGCGGTGGTGGTGATCTGGGTGGTGTTCGCGGTGAACTTTTTCTGGACGCTGGCGAAACGCAACGAGCGCGCTCTCTATGTTTCCCTGTGGTTCTACATCGCGACCATCGTGACCATCGCGATGCTTTACATCGTCAACCACCTGTCGATCCCGACGTCGTGGGCGCATTCCTATCCGATCTTCGGCGGGGTGCAGGACGGGCTGGTGCAATGGTGGTACGGGCACAACGCGGTGGCGTTCTTCCTGACGACGCCGATCCTCGGGATCATGTATTATTTCATTCCGAAAGCGGCGGATCGGCCGGTGTATTCCTACCGGCTTTCGATCATCCATTTCTGGGCACTGGTGTTCATTTACATCTGGGCCGGGCCGCACCATTTGCTCAACACCGCGCTGCCGAAGTGGCTGCAATATCTCGGCATGCTGTTCTCGCTGATGTTGTGGGCACCGTCGTGGGCGGGGATGCTCAACGGCCTGCTCACGCTGCGCGGTGCGTGGGACAAGCTGCGCACCGAGCCGGTGCTGAAGTTTTTCGCCGCGGCGGTCACGTTCTACGGGATGGCGACTTTTGAAGGTCCGTTGTTGTCGATCCGCGCGGTCAACGCGCTGTCCCACTACACCGACTGGACGGTGGGGCACGTGCATTCCGGGGCCTTGGGCTGGAACGGCTTCATGGCGGCGGGCATGTTCTACTGGCTCGCCCCGCGGCTGTGGAATACGAAGTTGTGGTCGAAGTCGCTGGCGAACATGCACTTCTGGATCGGCCTCGTGGGCATCCTGCTCTACGTCGCGGCGATGTGGGGTGCGGGCATCATGCAGGGGCTCATGCTCAGTGAGACGAATCCCGGCGGAGCCACGCTGAAATACGAGTTCATCGAGACGCTCGATCAGATCAAGATTTTCTATGTGTTCCGTTCCATCGGCGGGGCGTTCTATTTGTTCGGTTTCCTCCTCTGCGCGGTGAACCTGATCATGACCGCCCGCGCGGGGAAAGCCACGGATGCCACGGCGGAGGTGGTTCTGTTGGCGCGCGAGTCGAAGGACCGCATGAGAATCGGCGAGGCGTTCAAGAACGATCCGGTGACTCACGTGATCATCGGCATCGCGTTCATGGTCCTGTGGTTTTTCCTGCCGCCGCATGCGGACAAGGCGGCGTTCATCGTTTCCGTGCTGTTGTGCGTCCGCGCGGTGAGGCTTTTCAAAAAGAATGGCGCGCAGTGGTCGGATTTCTTCGACCGGCTGATTGAAAATTACCTGCCGTTCACCGTGCTGATTTTCCTGGCCGCTGCCATCGGCGGGGCGGTGCAGATTGTCCCGTCCCTGCTCGTGAACAAGGCGGCGAACGTGGAGGACAGGTTGCAGGAGCTTTATACGCCGCTGGAGCTGGAAGGCCGCGACCTCTATGTTTCCGAAGGTTGTTATAACTGCCACTCGCAGATGATCCGCACGCTGGTGCCGGATGTGATGCGCTATGGTCCGACGGAGGCCCAGGGCTGGAGCCGCCTCGGGGAGTCGCTTTACGATCATCCGCATCAATGGGGCTCGAAACGGACCGGCCCGGATCTCGCCCGCGAGGGAGGGGCGATCGCCAAGGACGCGAAGCTCATGCGCGCGGGCAAGCGCGACAATCTCTGGCATTTCAACCACCTGCTCGATCCGCGCCAGACTTCGCCGGGATCGAACATGCCGCCGTATCCGTGGTTGTTCGATACCAAGGCGGATTTCAAGACCCTGCCGCAACGCATCGCCGTGCAGTCGCGCCTCGGCGTGCCGTGGCCGGCGATGACCCGGGACGCCATCGAGCAAAGCGCCCGCGACCAAGGCATGGAAATCGCCGAGTCGCTGGTGAAAGCCGGCGCGTTCCTGCCGTCCAAGCCGGATCTCGATGCCGCCGCGCTTCGCAACGAACTGGCCGACAGCCGCGCGGTGGCGCTCATCGCCTACCTGCAGAAGCTCGGTGCCTATCAGGAAATGACGCCGAAGGACGGTTCGAAAGGCCGTCCGCTCGATCCGGACAGCTATCGCCCCGTGTCGTCATCGGAAACCCGAAAGACCGAAGCCAAAAACTGACCTGTCATGTTCAAGAGAATCATTTTCGAGGACTGGGCCGTCGTCATGCCGGTGGTCGCCTTCTTTTTCACCGCCGCGGTGTTTCTTTACACCAGCGTGCGCGCGATGAAGTTGTCGAAGGCCCGCCGTGACGAATTGTCGAAACTTCCGCTCGGCGACTGAGCCGCACCCCTATTTTTCATCACCATGTCATCCGATCCAGAGATCAAGGTCGCCAACTACGCTTCGAAGAAAGGCGAGATCGTCGTCCGTCCGCACGAATACGACGGCATTCAGGAATATGACCAGACGCTGCCGAACTGGTGGCTGTTCATTTTCTTCGGCTGCCTCGTGTTGTTCGTCGGCTGGTGGCTGGCTTACTATCAGTTCGGTTTCATGAGGTCGGACGCGGAGGCTCTCTCCGCCGCCATGGCCGAGGTGCGGAAAGTGAAGGCGAAGGAGATGGAGGAAATGCTGGTGAAGCTCGACGATCATTCTTTCGTCAGCAAATGGGCGGCGGACGATCAGGTCGTCGCCAACGGGCGCGAGACCTACATGGCGAACTGCACCGCCTGCCATGGCCAGGACCTGTCCGCGAAGATGGACATCGGAAACGGCCAGAGCATCCCGATGCCCGGGCTGTCGCTGACCGACGGCCAGTGGAAATACGGAGCGAAGCCGATGGATATTTTCAAGCTGATCAATGACGGCTCGCCGCCGGAAAGCCCCGGCCACAACGGAGCCCGCATGGAGGCCTGGGGGCAGAAGATGGCTCCGATCAAGGTCGTCGAACTCACCGCTTTCATCATCCGCGAAAACCCCAAGGATTTCCCGCCCGCCACCCCGTGACCGGAGCGGCGGTCCGAGACCGTTGCTGAAAGATTCCGCCAGTGCCTGCCCGCCCACAAACTCCCAAGCGGCCGAATCTCGACTCGGTCACGACGATCAACGCCGACGGCTCGCATCATGTGTTGCAGCCGGCCGATGTCAGCGGGCGCTTCACCATCGCCCGGCGGGTGGTGGCCGCGCTGCTGATGATTGTTTATGCGGCACTGCCGTGGATTCCGGTCAACGGTGCGCCGGCCGTGTTTTTCGATGTGGAAATGCGGCGTTTCCATGTCTTCGGCCTGGCGCTGGTGGCGCAGGATCTGTGGGTGCTGTTCTTCGCGATCAGCGGGCTGGGTTTCCTGTTATTCGTGGTGACGTCCGTGCTCGGTCGGATCTGGTGCGGCTGGGCCTGCCCTTACACGGTGTTTCTCGACCACGTGTTCCGGCGCGTCGAGAGGCTGATAGACGGCAATCACCACCAGCGCCGCCAACTGGCCGCGGCACCAGCGGGTCCGGTAAAGATTTTCAAGCGCGTTCTCAAGCACGGACTATACCTTCTGATCTCCGCGCTCATCGCCCACATTTTCCTGTCTTATTTCATCTCGATCCCGCGGCTCTACTCGATGATGCGCCAGGGGCCGATGGCGCACGCGACATCGTTCGGGGTGGTCGCTTTTCTAACGGGCGTGCTTTACTACTGCTTCGCCCATTTCCGCGAGCAGTTCTGTGTCCTGATGTGCCCTTACGGCCGCTTGCAGTCGGCGCTGACCGACAATGACACGCTCGTCATCGGCTACGACGAGAAACGGGGCGAGCCGCGCGGCAAGGCGACCGATCCGCTGGCGGGATCGTGCGTGGATTGCAATCGCTGCGTTTCGGTCTGCCCGACCGGCATCGACATCCGCAACGGTTTGCAAATGGAATGCATCGGCTGTGCGGCGTGCATCGACGCGTGTGACGACATCATGACGAAGCTCCGGCGGCCGACCGGGCTGATCCGCTATGACTCCAGCAGCGGTCTGGCGGGGGAAAAGCGCCGGATTTTCCGTCCGCGGCTGCTGGCTTACGGTTTGTTAGGCCTGCTGGGCCTGGCGGCTCTGGGCGTCACCGTTTTTTTCCGGGCGAAGCCGATGAATGCCGACGTCACCCGCATGCGGGGTCCTTCGTTCTACGCGGACCCGGCGGTGGTTAGAAATCATTTCCAGCTCCGGCTGGTCAACAAGCGCAACCAGCCGATGTCGTTCACGGTCTCGCTGGAGAACGCGCCCGCCGGCTACGCCATCACCGGTCTCGACGGCGGACTGACGCTTCCGGCACAGCAGGAATCCGCGCGCCCGCTGGTGGTGATCGTTCCCAAGGATTCCTACAAGGGACCGGGCACGCTCACGCTGAAAATCCACTCCCAGCCGGGCGATTCCACCATCCGCCGGGAAATCGAGTTTCTTGGTCCGAATCCCCGTCTTTTCAAATCAACCCGCTAACACCATGTTCCGTCTCTGGCTATTTGTCATCTTCGCTTTCCTGCTATTGATCGCCGCATGGTCATCGCTGATCTTCGTCGCGACGAAATTCGCTCCCGAGCAGATCACCGTGAGCAAGGAGAAATCCCGCTGATCCACCGATGGACGCGATCCATACCACATTGGGCGCGCTGGTCGCCGGGCTGGTGACCAGCGTCCACTGCGTGGGAATGTGCGGGCCGATCGCCTGCGGGCTTTCCGCGATGCCGGCCAGCGAGAGCGAGCGCCTGTTCGCCGCGACGGCTTACCACGGCGCGCGGCTGACCGCCTATGCCGTCGTCGGCGCGATCTGCGGCTCCCTGGGGCGGCAGCCGCTTCAGTGGTTTTTTCATTCGCCCGCGGTGATGTTGCCGTGGATTCTGGCCGGGGTGTTCCTGATGTTCGCGTTTGGCCTGGAGAAACGGCTGCCGCGTCCGGCGGCGTTGTTGAAGTTCGCCGCCCGCTGGCGGTTCAGGACGGCGCGGCTCACGCCGGTCCGCAGCGGTCTGGCGCTCGGGATTCTCACTCCGCTGCTGCCGTGCGGGCCGCTCTATCTGTTATTCGGCGCGGCGTTGATGAGCGGTTCCGGCTGGCGCGGCGCGGAGTTCGCGTTCGGTTTCGGGCTCGGCACGGTGCCGTTGTTGTGGCTCGCGCAAACGCAGCTTCACCGGATGAAGCGCAGGGTCTCGCCGGTGGTGATGGTCCGGGTGCAGCGTGGTCTCGCGCTCGCCGCCGCGCTGGTGATGATGTGGCGGCTTCACGGGACATTGCCCGGTTACGGCAGTGTTTCCGCGACGGGGGAGAAAGAGCTTCCTTCGTGTTGTCCTCCAAGCTCCACTGAGTAACAGTCATGGCGGATTGCGCACATTGCGGCACGCCGTTCGCGGCAACGGGAAGCGGGGATCGCTTTTGCTGCAAGGGCTGTGAATTTGTTTTCGAGTTGATCCACGACGAGGGCCTGGACCGCTACTACACGCTGCGCCGGGACACTCCGGTGAAGCCGGTCCGCAGCGTGCCGTTCGAGGCGCACGACTTCACCTGGCTGCGGGAGAAAATGGCGGAAATCGAAGACGGCGCGGAGCGTGGCAAACGGGTGGAGGGGGAGTTTTCGCTGGAAGGCATTTCCTGCATCGGTTGCGTCTGGCTGGTGGAGAAAATTTTCCATCGCCATCCGGGCGCGCTCGAAGCGGCGGCGCATCCCGCGACGGGCCGGGTGCATTTGTGCTGGCAGGCGGGGAACACGGATCTTCCGGCGTTCGCGCGGGAGCTGGTTTCATTCGGCTACACGCTCGCCGCCCGCCGCGGCGGCAGCTCCGCTTCGGAAGCGGGGCAACTCGGAGCGCGGCTCGGGCTGTGCGGCGCTTTCATGCTGAACGCGATGGGGTTCACGCTGCCGAGCTATCTCGGGATGCCGGATGATTTCGCGTTCTCCGCGCTGTTCCAACTGATCGCGCTTCTAACCGCCACGCTGTCGATGCTGGCGGGCGGCGGTTATTTCATCAGCCGCGCGTGGAAGGCTGCCCGGATGAAGATGCTGCACATCGACCTGCCGATCGCGCTGGGGTTGATCGTCGCATATCTCGGTTCGCTGGCGGGGTGGGCGTTGGAAATTCCCGGGCTGATCTACTTCGATTTTGTTTCGACCTTTGTTTTCCTGATGCTGGCGGGCCGGTATTTTCAAATGTCGGCGATGGAGAAGAACCGCCGGCGCATGCAGCGACACCGCCCGGTGCCGGAAACGATGAGCTCGCCGGATCGCGCGGAGCCGCTCGCGCTATCCGATCTGGCGGCGGGGCTGCGGTTCGAGCTCCAGGCCGGGCAGGCGTCGCCGGTGGCGGCGGTGCTCGACAGCGCGGCGGCGGATTTCTCGCTGGAATGGATCAGCGGCGAGGCGGACTCGTGCACGTTCGCCGCGGGCCGCAAGCTGCCGGCGGGCGCGATCCATCTCGGGAAAACCCCGGTGGTTCTAACCGCTTCGGAAACGTGGGCGGAATCGCTGCTGGCGAAGCTGGTGGCCACGGATCGTCCGGCGGTCCGCGTGCCGGCGCTTGAGAAGCTGCTCAAATACTATCTGCTAGTCGTGCTGGTCACCGGGGTGGGGGCGTTCGCGTGGTGGTGCCGGTATCATGGCGCGGCACCGGCGCTGCAGGTGATGATCTCGGTGTTCGTCGTTTCCTGTCCGTGCGCGCTCGGGGTATCGCTGCCGATGGCCGATGAGATCGCCGGATCGATGATGGAAAAGCTGGGGGTGTTCATCCGCCAGCCGCTGCTGTGGGCGCGGTTGCGGCGGGTGAAGACGGTGATTTTCGACAAGACCGGGACGCTCACGCTGGAACGTCCCGTGCTGGCGAATCCCGAGGCGGTCGGGACGCTTCCGGCTGAAGCCCGGCTGGCGCTGGCGCGGCTGACGAACGGTTCGTTGCACCCGGTTTCCCGATCCTTGTTAGAGGCGCTGGGGCGGGAAGGGCAGCGGATGTTGCGCGAGCAGGCTCCGGTCCAGGTGGCGGATGTCCCCGGCTGCGGCCGCCATTTTCTGGAAAACGGCGTGGAGTGGTCGCTGGGCAAACCGGGCTGGATGGCCGCGGCAGAGGCGGGCGAAAGCTCCGGCCACGATGCGGAGCTGTGTTGCGATGGCCGGCGGATCAGCCATTTCATTTTCCGTGAATCGCTGCGGGAGGATGCCATTGCCGCGCTGGGTTTGCTGAAATCCCGGAATTTTCGGCTGGTGATTCTTTCCGGAGACCGTCCGGAAAAAGTGGCCGCCGCCGCGCGGGTTCTCGGGATTTCTCCGGCCGACGCGCACGCCTCGCTGCCGCCGGGAAGAAAGGAGGAAATCGTCCGCGAGCTGGACCGGCAGGACACGCTTTACCTGGGCGACGGGGCGAATGACTCGCTCGCCTTCAACGCGGCCTGGACCACCGGCACGCCGGTGGTGGACCGCAGCTTGCTGGAGGCGAAGGCGGATTTTTACTTCATGGGGCAGAGCCTGGGGTTCCTGCCGCGGTTGCTCGCGCTGGCAAAACGCCGCCAGCGGGTGGTCCGGATCGCGTTCGCATTCGCGCTTTGCTACAATCTCACGGCGGCGGGCATTTGCCTGCTGGGCCTGATGAGTCCGCTGCTGGCGGCGATCCTGATGCCGCTGAGTTCCGCGATTTCCCTCGCGATTGTCGGCTCCGGGCTGCGTGGCGGCGGTCGTTTCAAGGGAAAAGTTGTCATGGACAGGGGAAGTCTTTACGCTGTCGGTGAGGGCCAGACCTCCCCCGAAACCGACCATGTCCCGACAACCCAGCGAATATGATCAAACCATGTGCGAAAAGCTGCGCCATTCGGAGCTTTTCGAGACCTATCAGAATGCCTTCCGCTGCGCGACCGGCCTGCCTCTTCGTCTGGTCGGGGCGAATGTCGAGGAATGGTGCTTTGACGAAACGGGGGAAAATCAGAGCTCGTTTTGCAGATCGCTCAACCTGTGCAAAAGCGCCTGCAACGCCTGCATCGAGACGAACCGCCGGTTGATGGAGGCCGCCGCGGTGAGCGGTCCGACCACGTGCCATTGCTTTGCCGGCATGGCGGCGACGGCCGTGCCGATCCGTTCCGGTTCGCGGCTGATCGGTTTTTTGAAAACCGGCCAGGTCTTCAACCGGGTCCCGGCTCCCGGTGCCTTTCAACAGGTATCCAGAACCCTTGCCCGCCAAGGAGTGAGTGCCGGGGCATTGGAAAAACTGGAAGCCGCCTACCACCAGACCCGCACGGTGGATCCGGAGCGTTACCAAAGCATGGTCACGCTGCTCGCCACCTTCGCCGTCCACCTCGGCGAGCAGGCGGAGAAACTGCTCGTCGTGAATGCGGGCAGCGAACCGGCGGTGATCGCGAGGGCCCGCAATTTCATTGAGGAAAATCTAGCGGAACCGTTGTCGCTGGCGCTCGTCGCCCGCAAGGCCGGACTCAGCGAATCGCATTTTTGCCGGATTTTCCGCGAAACTACCAACCTGACCCTGACCGATTACATCAACCGCCGCCGGATCCAGTGGGCGCAGCGGGAACTCCTGAAACCGGAGGTCCGGGTGTCCGAAATCGCGTTCTTGATCGGTTATCAATCCCTCTCCCAGTTCAACCGGAATTTCTCCCGGATCACCGGTCGCTCCCCCACTCAATACCGTTCGGAAGAGTTGTTCCGGCTGGCGTCTTGATGCGGTGCGGAGTCGCGACATTCCTGCCGCAACGAATCCCGGGCCTGAGTCAGGAACAGGAATGTCGCGACTCCTATTCCGCTTGCCCGGCAGCGGCGGGTTGGTTACGGGGTTGGCGCTGTCCGGCCCCCCGGACTCCAGCATCACCCCAATTCCGCGAAAGACCACACTCATGCCTATTACCCGCGCCCTGCTTTCCGTTTCCGATAAAACCGGCCTCGCCGCATTCGCCAAGGAACTCCACGACATGGGCGTGGAACTGCTTTCCACCGGCGGCACCTCCGCCGCGCTGCGCGATGCGGGCCTGCCGGTCATCGACGTTTCCGAGTTCACCGGCGCGCCGGAACTTTTCGACGGCCGCCTCAAGACCCTCCACCCGAAAGTCCACGGCGGCCTGCTCCAGCGCCGCGACGACGAAACCCACATCGCCCAGGCCAAAGCGAACAACATCCCTCCGATCGACCTCGTGGTGGTGAATCTTTACCCGTTCGAGGAAACCGTCGCCAAGCCGGGCGTCACGCTGGAGGAGGCCATCGAGAAAATCGACATCGGCGGCCCGTCGATGCTGCGCAGCGCGGCGAAAAACCACCAGAGCGTCACCGTCATCATCGATCCGGCGGACTACGCCAAGGTCATCGAGGAAATGAAGGAAAACCACGGCAACACGACCAAGGGATTTCGCGAGCAGCTCGCCGTGAAAGTCTTCATGCGGACCTCGCAATACGACGC
>CAYXZE010000079.1:0-9562 GCA_964469395.1 uncultured Luteolibacter sp. | reverse complement strand
CGCTGGTGGGCGGTGGTGATGGCTTCCATGCCGGAGGCGCAGTTGCGGTGGACGGTGGCGGCGGGGACGTGCTCCGGGACGCCGGAGCGCAGGGCGATGACGCGGGCGAGGTTGGCGGCTTCGGCCGGCTGAGCGACGCAGCCGAAGATGACTTCATCGATTTCCCCGGGATCGATGCCGGTCCGCAGCAACAACGCGGTGCAGGCGTGGCGGCCGAGATCCACGGCGGTTAGACCGTCGAAGTCCGTGCCCATGCGACAGAACGGAGTGCGGATGCCGGCGATGATGTGGAGGTCTCGCATGGGATTTCAGGCTTCGGATTTCGGTCGGTGATCGGCCACTTTCTGCTCCTTGAGTTCCTTGCCGACGCCTTGCATGCGGCGGATTTCCTCCCAGGAGTGGAAGTGAATGTCGTTCGGGGTGAACTCGACGGCTTGGCGGAAGCGGTCGAGGATGCGTTGACGCATGACTTCGGGGTCGCAGCCGTCGAGAGGCGCGGCGTGGACGATGACCTGGTCGGTTTCCAACGGGTCGTCATTGCGTTTTCGCAGTTCGATCTGCCAGGCACCGAGGCCGTCGGTGTCGTCGAGGAGATTTTCCAGGGTGTTGAAATCGACGAGGGTGCCCTTGAGCTTGTCGATGTCCAGATGGCGGATGTCGGAGACGCGGGAAATTTTTCCTAACAACCGCGGACAAAGCCGGCCGCAGTGCGGGCAGGGCTCGTAGGTGAGGCCGCCTTCTATCAGATCTCCGGTGCGGTAGCGCAGCACCACGGTGCCGCGGGCGTCGAGCGGCGTGCTGACGATTTCCCCGGGATGTCCGTCGGGCACGCGCGCGCCGGTTTTCGGATCGATGATCTCGACGAAGGCCATGTCCGGATAGATATGGAAACCCGAGGGGGCCGCGCCCTCCGGCGGCATGCACTCGGTCCACGCGGTTTTCACCTCGGTGAAGCCGTAGGTGGACATGATGGCCACGCCGGGCGAGCCGATTTCCGCGCACAGTTCGCTGAGTTTCCGGCGCATGCCTGCGGGCAGTTTCTCGCCACCGAGGACGATGCGCTTGAGATTGGTCCAGCGGAGTTTCTCGGCGGACGCCTGTTGCAGCAGGTGATAGAGAAAAGTCGGCATGGCGATGATCGCGTCCGGCTGGATTTTCCCGATGGCGCGGAGATTGCCGTCGGTGCCGAGGGTTTTCCCGCCGCCGGTGGAGAGCACGAAGGTGCCGAACCCGCTGCCGGCGTAGTGGGCCAGCCAGAACGCGAGGTGCGGGGCGAACGGAAAGGCGTTGATGTGCCGCCACGAGGGGTCGGACTTGCAGAGTTCCATCAGGCGGCGGCCGCTTTCCTCCAGGTTGGCGATGTCGTGCCTGGTGTAGAGAAACGGCACGGGCGCGGCGGAGCGGCCGGTGGTGCTGGTTAGAAGAATCGGACGAAGTTCTTCTTCGAGCGCCAGCTTGGTCGCGGCCGGGCCGTGTGTTAGAGCGTGGCGGATGGTGGACCACTGGCGGCGGAGGACGGTCTCGTCGGGGATGATCACGAAATCGCGCGGATTTCCCAGGTCGCCCTTGGAGGTGAAGGGCAGCCGCTTGAGATCATCGGTGCCGCAGATGTCGCGGGCATCGAGGCCGAGTTCCTTGAAAAGTTTCCCGTAGTGGGCGGAGAATGGCACCACGCGGTTCTGCAGGAAGCGCCGCAGCAGCGCGTCCTGGCGGTGGTGGAGCTCGTCACGCGACGTTGTGGCCCACCAGGCGTTGGAGGATCGGGGGTTCATGGGCTTTGAAATCGGGCCGCAACAAAGCGCGGATTTCGTCGAGATGATCGAGGGCCACCTTGCGACCGGCATCGATGAAGCGGCGATAGCCGGAGTATTCATGCCAGCGCGCGAAACCATATTCCGGGTGCAAACACAGATCGGCGCGCTTGCACGATTCATGGGCGAGGCGGATCTGCGCGGCGCGGATGCTCTGGCGGAAGGTGTCGATCATGTTTCCCGGAGCGAGCAGGTTGAAATTCCCGTTGAGCGCGGCTCCGAGACGCGCGGACCAGCCGGGCTCGGGCCCCTCTTCCCGGATGCAGAGCCCGTCATCCACCTCCTTGAACGTACGGATCACGGAAACGGCCAGAACGCGGTCCACATCCGAGAATTTCCACAAGGCTCCGGTCGGGACGGGATCGACCACCCCGCCATCCACACAACGGTGGCCGCCGATCATCACGGGCGCGACGATCCCCGGCATGGCGCAGGACGCGTGCACGGCATCGGCGACATTGCCGCTGCGCAGGACTAGGCGCTCCTTGGTATCAATGTCCACGGTCACGACTAACAGCCGGCGCTTGAGATCCTCGAAACACAAATCCCCGAGCGAGCGCTCCAGATGAGCGCGGGCCTTGCGACCGCGGAACAACCCTTTCACCGGCGGGAACATGGGATCGGCGAGTTTCCAGAGCTGGCGGCGGTCCTGCATTTCCGCAGCGAGTTCCTCCAGCTCCTTGCCGGAAAAGCCCGCCGCCCACAACGCGCCGACGTAAGCGCCCATGCTGGATCCCGAGATCGCGTGGATTTCAATGCCGTTTTCCTCCAGCACCTGCAACACCCCGACGTGGGCGAGACCGCTCGCGCCGCCGGAAGACAAGGCGACTCCGAGCCTCGGCACCCGCGCATCGTCCAGCGGCCGCTCCCGCCGTGCGAGACGCGGAGCGCTGCGGAAAAAGTTCAGGATACGATCGAACATAAGGCGGTTTTTTTCGGGGGTGGACGGGCCGAAATAATCCAATCCCGGTAACACTAGACCCGGATCAGGAAAAATTCAATCAGTTTCCCCCGCAGCCCACTATCAATCCCCTTGCCAGTCCGCGCCTGCATGATTGAATCCCCGGAAATGAAAAAAGAGGACCGCGAATTCCTGTTCCAACTGCTTGAAACGCCCAGCCCCACCGGCTTCGAAATGCGCGGCCAGCAAGTCTGGGCGGACTGGATCAAAAGCTACGCCCCACAGGTGTCTTGTGATTCCTACGGCTCCACCTGGGCCACCCTTCCCGGGAAATCCAAGCGCGCCATCATGCTGGAAGCCCATGCCGACGAGATCGGCTACATGATCAAGCACATCGACGACAACGGTTTCCTGCGCATCGACCGCGTCGGCGGCTCGGACGCCGCCACCGCCCGCGGCCGGCGGCTCACCATCCTCGGCGACAAGGGCTTCGTCTCCGGCATCATCGGCAACACCGCCATCCACCTCCGCCGCGACGAGGCGGGCCATGAAAAAGCCCCCGCCGTGCACGACCTGTGGGTGGATGTGGGCGCGGCCAGCGCCGGAGAAGTCGCCGCGCTCGGCCTCCGCGTGGGCCACCCCGCCGTCTATCAGGACGGACCGCTGGAACTCTCCAACAGGCGCCTCGTCGGCCGCGCCCTCGACAACCGCATCGGCGGCTACATCATCGCCCAGGTGATGAAACGCCTCGCCTCCGGAAAGAAAAAACCGGCCTTCACCGTCATCTGCCTCAACGCCGTGCAGGAGGAAATCGGCGGAAACGGCGCGATGATGGCCACCTACCGCCTCAAGCCCGACCTCTGCGTCTGCCTGGATGTGACCCACGCCACCGACACCCCCGGCATCAGCGCCGCCAAATTCGGCAGCGTCAAGCTCGGCGGCGGCCCCACCGTTTCCCACGGCACCGCGAACCACCCGCACGTGGTCAAGCGCCTCATCGACATCGCGGAAAAACACAAGCTGCCGCTCCAGCACGAAGCCAGCAGCCGCTTCACCGGCACCGACACGGACAAAATTTTCCACAGCCGCGAGGGCATCCCCAGCGCCCTCGTTTCCCTGCCGCTGCGCTGCATGCACTCCGTCGTGGAAACCGCCCACCTCGACGACATCCACCGGACCATCGATCTGCTCACCGAATTCGTGCTGTCCCTGACGGAAAAGGACGAATTCCGGCAGACGCTGAAATAAGCGGCACAAGCGGCATCGCCCGGTCAAGAGCGCCCGGCAGACCCGGCAGCCATTAGGAAAACCAACGAAGGAGCACGCCGGATGCTTCTGGTTTTTCACCTCTCCGCGATTTTGCGGCCCATTCCCCCCCGGATGCATTCATGCGACACTCCCCTTGCATCGAGACTCTGGCAGGGCCGCCCCATCTGGATTTCCTTAGCCGCAAAAAGGCGAAAAAAGGGCGCGAAAACCCGATTCGATCACTCGACTCAATGCCAAGTCTCGATTTTCAAGCCGCAGTTTGAGACGATCGTGATTCCATCCTGAAGCAAAGATCTCGGTCATTTCCATTTTTGCGTATTTTTTGATCCTTTTTGCGGCTGAAAATCTTCGTCTGATTTTGATGCGTCGGCCCCGAGACTCTGGTTCCCCGGGTTGACAAGTCCGGACCGGGCTCGCAGTCTCGGAGCGTGTCCGACGAAATCAAACATTCCCCGCTGGAAGCCGCCCACGTGGCGCTCGGTGCCCGCCTCGTCCCCTTCGCCGGTTGGAGCATGCCGGTGCAATACTCCTCCATCATCGACGAGCACACCGCCGTCCGCACCCACTGCGGGATTTTCGACATCTCCCACATGGGCCAGTTCATCGTCAGCGGCCCGACCGCGGAAACCTGGCTCAACGGTTTGCTGACCAACAACATCAGCAAGCTCGACATCGGCCAGGGCCAATACACGCTGATGCTCAATGAAACCGGCGGCGTGATCGACGACCTGATCGTTTACCGCACCGGGCAGTTCGAGTTCTTCCTGGTGGTGAACGCCTCGATGATCGACGAGGATTTCGCCTGGATGTCGGCACGCCTCGACCCCGCATTGACGCTGCACAACGAAAGCGACCAATGGGCGGGCCTGGCCATCCAAGGACCACAGGCCGCCGCCATTTTCGATGCCGTCTGCCCGGACACCACCCTGCCCCCGCGCAACGGCATCCTCAAAACGCCACTCGGCTCGGTGATCTGCCGGACCGGCTACACCGGCGAGGACGGCTTCGAGTTTTTCTGCCCGGCCGAAAAAGGGGCGAGCTTCTGGGACCGCTTCCTCGCCGCCGGCGCGAAACCCTGCGGCCTCGGCGCGCGCGATTCACTCCGCCTGGAAATGGGCTATCCGCTCAATGGCAACGACCTTTCACCGGAGCGCTCGCCCATCGAAGCCGGGCTCGGGTTTTTCTGCGACCTCGAAAAAGGCGGGTTCGTCGGCCGCGAAACACTCGCCCGCCAGAAAGCCGAGGGTCCGGCAGTGAAACTAACCGCCATCCGTTATCTCGAAAAAGGAGCCCCGCCACGCGCCCACTACCCGGTCCTCTCCGCCGACGGCGCGGTCCTCGGAGAACTGGCCAGCGGCGTGCTTTCACCGTCACTGATGACCGGCATCGGCATGGCCTATCTGCCCGCGGAGTTTTCCAAAATCGGCACCCGCCTGCAAATCGAAGTCCGCGGCAAACTCACCCCGGCGGAAGTCGTGAAAAAGCCCTTCTACAAGCCTGGCGCGTAGCGTTCAACGTCGCCGCAGCGGATCGGGCCACGCCCCCCCGTCGCGCGAGAAACACAAGCCGGCGGCGATCGGATCGTGGTGCCTGAAAATCCAAAATCCGAAGCCGCATGACAAAACGTTTCCAGCAGAAAAAATGGATTTGCGCGACCCTTCTCGCGGTCCCCGCCTTGATCCTTGCATTCCGCTTTTTGGGTCCATGGGAGAAATTCATGGCGCGGTGGAACAATTCCCCCGTTCCTTACCACTTCGCATCGCTCCGAAATTGCAGCGATGAGGAAATCGCCCGCTTCATGTCGGGGGCCAAGAGCGCGGATTCCTTCCATGAGGCGGGCGCGCCAGACAGCAACTTTCCCGAGCAGCTTTGGAAAGCGAACCCGAAAACAGCCGCCCTCGCCTTCGCCGAGGCAAATCGCAGCCCCACTCACCGGAAGAGTTTTCAACTCCGGGCGGACTCAAATCCCTCGCTCACCGCCCCGGACACAGGCTGGCTGATCTTTGATACTTATTCCGACCTAACAGTCCTGCGTTTCGGCATCGATCACCCCTTTCTATTCCACGCGGCCACCAGCAGCCTTGGAATGGCAGGCAATGGTTACGTGGATGGTGAAAAGCATGCGCTGCAACTCATTCCGCTTTCTCCCGACGAAGCCCGTTTCCTCGCCCACACCTCGTTCTGGCTGGAGCATCTCAAGTCCATGCGCACGGACAAAAATTACCACGCATCCTCCATCCACATCAGTCACGAGAGCTATGGCACGCTGGAGTGGGAAATCGAAAAACAACCACGACACCAAATCCATGGCGTTCTCTGGGGCACGATCGCCGACCGTTGGCGAGGCGATTACGACGAAGAAGTACAGGTGAACCTCACCCACCACCTGCTATCCGAGGCATTGCCCAAGCACCTCGGCAAGCGCTGGGAAAAACCAACCCGCATCACCTTCGATTCCCACAACCTGCCACTCGCAGAGCGCATCAAATCCCGGGATGATCCCGCCACTCAAGCCAAGCTCACGCAGACCATCCTCGCCGCGCTCGCACGCCATGAGACCGAGCCATGGCCAGCCAAAGCCCTGATCGCTCTTGCCGGATACGCTGGCGATGCCGGTTTGGCCGCCACCTTGCCCGCGCTGGAATCCTTCGCCGCCAAGCTCCCGCCTCCCACTGCGGATGAGTCGGAATTCACCGTCCTCGACGCACAATTCCGCCTCACCTATCCCGCTCCGACTGATCCCGATGAGCGTAAAAAATGGGAACGCCACCAAACTTTGGAAACCGTTCTGAAAAACGATTTTCTCACTCAAGTGCGACCGCCACTCACCCAAGCCATCCGCCAGCTCCATGCACTCGGCCAAACGGCAAAATTGCGCGAACTGGCGCAAAGCAAGGACGACGCGGCAATGTGGGCACTCCGGCAACTCTATCAACTCCAGCCGGACGCTTATGCCGAGGTAATGATCCACCGCTTTGCCAGCGAAAACGCCTGGTCTCGGCGCTCAATTTTCAAAATCCTCGCCACCCTGCATCCGGCGGCCACACGCCGCTTGCGCGATTCGCTGAATGAGAAAGAACAAGCCGACCTACTCTTCGAAATTACCGACTTCGAGCAGAGTGATGATCTGTCCCGTGCGCAGACCCGAATTCCCACGTTGTTGAAAATCGTGGAACAGCCTACGGAAAAAATCCTCACCCATGGTTATCCGGCTCCTTCGCGGCGCGACCCGGCGATCACGCAGCTCGCCAAGCTGCCACTCAATCCCGCCGATCAAAAACGCTTCCAAGAGCTGCTGGTCAAGGAACTGCTATTCCCCGAAACTCTCGAAGTATTCGGCGAAAGTGCCATCAGCGAAGCCGCGAAGGCCATCGTGCTTCAGCCCGATCCCGACCGCTTTTGGGACGCCCTATACACAGCCGCCTCGGTAGAAACGGGTTATTCAGAGTTCCATTCGTTGCTCAATGCGCTCGCCACACTGGCCCTCGCCAAGCCGGAACCGCGTCTTTCCCAGATCGCCGAACTCCTGCGTAACCGTCTTCAAAACCACAAGGGCCAAATCGAAAACTTGTTTCCGGTGGCCCTCGCGCTTGATTTACGCAGTTTGGCATCTGAGATCGGACATTTCGCCACCAACGGACCGGAAGTGGCGGATGGAGAAATCACCAATTCCTGCAAGAACGACCCGGACCATCCGTGTTTGCATCGCTACCACTCCGCCCGCCATGTCAGCGCCCTCTGGCAGGAACCGGATGCCGATACCCGAGCCCGCATGTGGACCGCGCTCGTGATGAACTCCCCCTACGATTTCTCGGGAACGAGCACCATTCCTTCCAGCCTTCGCAACCGCTGCCACTCAGCCATCACTGCCGCTTCGCCGGAACTTTACAAACGGCTCGTCGCCAAAGCCCGCGCAACCAGCGACCTGCCGAGGAAGGATCTCTCAGACTGGCTGGCTGATTTTCCTTAGCAGCTAACGAACCCTGACGCGCGCTTTTTTGCCGATATTTTATCTCGTCATCACCTGCAAAAACGCTGAAATGAATGGGTCGCCGAGCTTATTTTGCGAAATGAGCCTTGTCCGCATTTCAGTTCTCAAACTTTCAACATCCACCACATGAGTACCCCAACCGACCTCCGCTTCGCCACCTCTCACGAATGGGTCCGCCTTGAAGGCGACATCGCCACCGTGGGCATTTCCGATCACGCCCAGGAAGAACTCACCGACGTGGTTTTCGTCGAACTCCCCGCCGTGGGCCGTGCCGTCGATGTCGGCGATCCGACCGCCGTCGTGGAATCCGTGAAAGCCGCCAGCGACATCTACGCCCCCGTCGGCGGCGAGGTCGTGGAAGTGAACCCGGAAGTCGAGGCCGATCCCTCGCTGGTCAACACCGATCCCTACGGCAAGGGCTGGATCTTCAAGCTCAAGGTCAACAACGCCGCAGACATCGAAAACCTGCTGGATGCCGCCGGTTACGAGGCGCACATCGGCTGATATTCCGGAGTTTTGCTTGGCTGGCGGCGTCCTCATGATACCAAAGTGCCCATGAGCGACACCGCCACCCGCATTCCCGAAGACATCAAGACGGCCATGAGGGCCAAGGACACGACGGCCCTCAACGCCCTTCGCGCGCTGAAGAGCGCCCTGGCGAACGCCGCCATCGAAAAAGGCAACCTCTCCATCGTGTTGGAGGAAAACGAAGTGCTCGCCGTCATCCGCAAGCAAATCAAGCAGCGGGTGGACGCCTGCGAGCAGTTCGAAAATGCCGGCCGCCCGGAGCTGGCGGCGACGGAGAAGACGGAAATCGAAATCCTTTCCCGCTACCTCCCCGCCGCCCTAACCGAAGAGCAGCTCGCCGCCATCATCGACCAGGCCGTGACGGAAACCGGAGCCACCGGCAAGGCCGACATGGGCAAGGTCATGAAGCGTTCCCAGGAACTCGCGGAAGGCCGCGCGGATGGCAAGCTGCTGTCCGCCGCCGTGATGAAACGACTGGCGTGACCCGCCACCGCGCATTCCCATGCATCACTTTATTTCCGACACGCACTTCGGCCATGCCAACGTGCTCCGGTTTGATGAGCGGCCATTTGCCAGCATCGAGGACGGATTCTCGGAAGACGCGCTGAAAGCGGTTGAGAGTCTGGAGTTGCGACATTCCTGTCGCAACCAGCTCCGGGCTTGAGTCGCGACAAGAATGTCGCGACTCCTTATCCTAAATGGGAAAATGAAAATTGATGTCAGCAGCCAAGAAACCACAATGGGAGCGATAGCGGACATGGACGAACTGACTGATCAAAACACTTCGTCAAATTGAACTGATTTCGCCTGATTTCACTGAAAGAATAAGTGCAATTTTCACTCACCTTTTGGGTGAGTTGCCGTTCATTTCCGCCCCTTTCAAAATCAGTTCAATCAGTGAAATCAGTGGTTACCATCTTCCCTTCTAGCACCAGAACCCGCGCCGCGCCGGGTGTGGAAGGCAGAGTAACACGGAATTCAAAACCCTCTTATCTGTGTACATCTGTGAAATCTGTGGTTCAATTTCCCTCTTCAGCGTCAACACATTACAAAAGTATTACT
>CAYXZE010000078.1:0-9615 GCA_964469395.1 uncultured Luteolibacter sp. | reverse complement strand
GGCCGCTAGCTTCCGGTCCCCTGTTACTTTCCATCTCATTATGAAACCGCCGCCAGTTGAAACTGGAGTTCGGCTTCGCCAGCACGGGTGTCACCAATTCCGAGCAGCCGAGCCAGTCGCCGGAACTCGAGCGGGACATGGTCACGGGGGATTTGAATGCGGCGCAGGTCGAGTGGATCGTTCAATACAGCATTTCGTCGCCCAAGGACTATCTGTTCCAGGTTCACGATCCGGCATCCACGCTTCGCGATCTTTGCGTGGGCGTGATGTCCGAGGTCATAGGTGACCGGACCGTGGATGAAGTGCTCACCATCGGCCGCACCGAGATCGAAACCGAGTCTTTGCTGCGGCTCAAAGAGCTGCTGGAAGCGCTTAAAATGGGAGTCGTCGCCGAGCAGATCCAGCTCAAGGATGTCAACCCGCCGCGTCCGGTGCAGCGCTCGTTCGACGAGGTGAACAGGGCCCAACAGGACCGTGAAACCATGATTAACGAGGCCAACGGCGAGTATAACAAAGTCATTCCTCGCGCCAAGGGTCTCGCCGACCAGCGGATTTCCGGTGCGGAAGGATTTGCCGTCCAGCGCATCAACGAGGCGGAGGGCGACGTGGCCCGCTTCAAGGAACTCCTCATTCAATATGACAAGGCTCCGGCCATCACCAAGCAGCGTCTCTATCTGGAAACCATGAACGAGGTGCTGCCCAAGATCGGTTCGAAAATCATCATCGACGAGGACGCCAAGCAGTTCCTCCCTCTCATGAATCTCAAGTGAGCCGGACGTTTCCCCAAGTTTCCAACCCTTTTCCATCTCATGAAATACATCGCAATCCTCCTCGCCCTTCTCGCGGGAATCATCCTCATTTCCAGCAGCGCCTTCGTGGTGGATGAAACCGAACAGGTCTTCATCACCGAGTTCGGCAAGCCGGTCGGCAAGCCCGTCAATGCCGACCCGGCGAAAAACGAAGCCGGGCTGCATTGGAAAAAGCCCTTCATCCAGCAGGTCAACCGCATCGAGAAGCGCATCCTCGAATGGGACGGCCCTAACACCGAAATGCCCACGCGCGACAAGCTCTACATCACGGTGGACAATTTCGCCCGCTGGCGGATTTCCGATCCCAAGACCTATTTCGAAAAACTCCGCGACGAGCGCAGCGCCATTTCCCGGCTCGATGACATCATCGGCAGCGAGACCCGCAACGTCATCGCCTCCCACGATCTCATCGAAGTGATCCGCAGCACCAAGGACCGCAAGCCAGCCCGCGACAACGCCCTGGCCGAGGCGAATCCGAATCTCAATACGCTGCCGCCGATCCGTTTCGGGCGAAACTCGCTCGACCAGCAAATCCTCGCCGCCGCCCAGCCGAAAGTCCGCTCGTGGGGCATCGAGCTGCTCGATGTCCGCTTCAAGCGCATCAACTACAAGCCCGGCGTGATCGACAAGATCTACGCCCGCATGGCTTCGGAGCGCCAGCAGATCGCCGACCGTTTCCGCTCGGAAGGAGCCGGGGAGGCCGCGAAAATCCTCGGTCGGAAGGAGCGCGACCTGCTCTCCATCCAGTCCGGCGCCTACCGCAAGGAGCAGGAAATCAAGGGCAAGGCCGACGCCCAGGCCACCGGCATCTACGCCTCCGCCTATAATTCCAGCGCCTCCGCCGCGGATTTCTATCAGTTCGTGAAAACTCTCGAAACCTATCAGAAAACCCTCGGCAAGGACACCACCACGATCATGACTTCGAACAGCGACCTGTTCCGCCTCTTCAAGCACATCGAGGAGCCGAAGAAGCCGTGAAATAAGGAGCGTGGGACTTCGGCCCACGAAGCCGATGTGTTGGGAAAGCCCGGCGCGAAGCTCTTTTTCTTTCGCCACCCATCGGCAGGTCGACCGAAGTTCGACCCTCCATATCTCTGGGGGGTGAAAAGCCCCCTTGCTTCGCCCTTGCCCATCCGTCCGCCCGCTTCTAGTCTCCGCGCCCTTGGCGATGACTAAACCTGTATTTCTCTACGATACGACCCTGCGCGACGGCACGCAGGGCGAAGGCTTCCAACTTTCCGGCCTGGACAAACTGCGGATCGCCCTGCGGCTGGACGAGTTCGGCATCGACTACATCGAAGGCGGCTGGCCGGGGTCGAACCCGAAGGACATCGAGTTTTTCCGCGAGGCGAAAAAGCTGGACCTCAAGCACGCGAAGCTCGCCGCGTTCGGCTCCACCCGCCGCGCGGACCTGCCGGTGGAGGAGGATCCGCAGGTGCGGTTGCTGCTGGAGGCGGACACGCCGGTCGTTACCATTTTCGGGAAAAGCTGGGAACTCCAGGTCACGGAAGTCCTGCGCACCACGGTTGAGGAAAACCAGGCGATGATCCGGGACACGGTGGCCCATCTGGTCAAGCATGGCCGCGAGGTGGTCTATGATGCCGAGCATTTTTTCGACGGTTACAAGGACTCTCCCGAGCACGCGCTGGCCACCCTGCAGGCCGCCGCCGACGGTGGTGCCGCGTGTCTGGTATTGTGCGATACGAACGGCGGCACGCTGCCGACCGAGATCGTGGAAATCTGCCGGACGGTGAAACAACGGCTGCCGGACACTCCGTTAGGCATTCACACGCACAACGATTGCGAGCTGGCGGTGGCCAACGCCATCGCCGCGGTGAATGCCGGGGCGACCCAGATCCAGGGGACCATCAACGGCTACGGCGAACGCACCGGGAATTGCAATCTCACTTCCGTGATTCCCATCCTCCAGCTCAAGATGGGCATGCCGGTCGTGCCGCATCTCGAACAACTACGGGATCTCTCGTATTTCGTGGACGATGTTTCCAACAACCCGCATTTCGCGCGCGCCGCCTTCATCGGCCGCACCGCCTTCGCCCACAAGGGCGGGATGCATGTGAACGCGGTGCAGAAGCTCGCCCGGAGCTACGAGCACATCGTTCCCGGCAGCGTCGGTAACAGCCAGAATATCCTGGTTTCCGAACTCAGCGGCCAGTCGAACATTCTCCTCAAGGCTGAAGAGCTCGGGCTGAAGTTGGAAAAAGGCTCGCCGGAAGTCGCCGCCATTCTGCGCCGGGTGAAGGAGCATGAAAACGACGGCTACTCCTACGAGGCCGCTGGCGGCTCGCTGGAAATCCTGATCCGCCGCGAGCTCGGGAGTTATACGAAATCCTTCGACATCAAGGAATACCACACCAGTTTCCGCCAGTATCGGGACGGCCACCCGCCGGTTTGCGAGGCCACCGTGAAGCTTGCCGTCAACGGCCGGGCCGAGCTCAACGTCGCCGAAGGTCACGGCGTGATCAACTCGCTCGACCTCGCGCTGCGCAAGTCGCTGCTGCCGTTTTATCCGGAAATCGCCGGGGTTTCGCTGATCGACTACAAGGTCCGCATCCTCGACGGCCACGACGCCACCGCCGCGAAGACCCGCGTGCTCATCGTTTGCAGCGACGGTGAAACCTCCTGGGGCACCGTCGGCGTTTCGGAAAACATCATTGAAGCAAGTTGGCTCGCGCTGATAGATGGCATCGACCATTTCCTCCAGCGGCGGAAATAAGGAGTGGGGACACTCTTGTCCCGACACTCCAATCGATTGACAAAGCGCGGCTCATTCAGCCCGCCGCATGGTCGGTGGGGACTGGAATGTCTCCACTCCAAAAAAAATACGGCAATCCCGCCAAAAACAGGCGATCCTACCCCATGGACGCCACCCCCGACGAAACCCGCACCGAGCGCGACGCGATGGGCGAAATGCAAGTCCCCGCCGCCGCGCTCTACGGCGCATCCACCCGGCGGGCGGTGCTCAATTTCCCGATTTCCGGAACCCGCCTGCCGCTGCCGCTCATCCACGCCTACGGCCGGATCAAGCAGGCCGCCGCCCTCACCAATGCGGAGCTTGGTTTGCTCGATCCCGCACTGGCCGGAAAAATCGCCGAAGCCGCGGAGGAAATCGTCGCGGGCCGGCATGACGCGCAATTCTCGGTGGACATCTATCAGACCGGTTCCGGCACCTCCACCAATACCAACGTCAACGAAGTGATCGCGCACCGCTGCGCCCGGTGGGGGATAACCGTCCATCCCAACGATCACGTGAATCTCGGCCAGTCGTCGAACGACACCTTTCCCACCGCGATCCATCTGGCGGCGGCCTGGGAGATCCGGCATCGGCTCGTGCCCGCGCTTGCGAATCTGGCCGTGGCGCTGGACGAGAAGGCGCGGGAGTTTCATGAAATTCTCAAAATCGGGCGCACTCACCTGATGGATGCCACGCCGGTCAGGCTGGGCCAGGAATTCGGCGGCTGGGCGCGGCAGGCCGCACTCGGAGCCGCCCGCGCGGCGAGGGCGGAGGAGGCGCTGTTGGAGCTGCCGCTGGGCGGCACCGCGGTGGGCACGGGACTCAACGCGCATCCGGATTTCGCGAGGAAAGCGATCGCCCGTTTGGCGGGGGCGACCGGCATTCCTTTTCGCGAGGCGCGGAATCATTTCGAGGCGCAGTCGGCCCGGGACGCCTGTGTGGAAGCCCACGGCCAGCTCGCGACCATCGCCGTCAGCCTGCACAAGATCGCCTGCGATATCCGCCTGCTCGCGTCCGGCCCCCGCTGCGGACTGGGGGAAATCCGCCTGCCCGCCACCCAGCCGGGCTCGTCGATCATGCCGGGCAAGGTCAATCCGGTGATGGCGGAATCCGTGACCATGGTCGCCGCGCGCGTCGCCGGAAATCAAACCACTCTCGGCTGGTGCGGTGCCGGAGGATTTCTCGAACTGAACGTCTCGATGCCGTTGATCGCGGCATGCATGTTAGAGTCGGTCGGGTTGTTGGCGAACGTGGCGGACGCCTTCCGCGAGCGCTGCGTCAATGGCATCCAGGCGGATGAAACGCGCTGCCGCGAACTCATCGAGCTTTCGCTTTCCATGGTCACCGCGCTGGTCCCGCGGATCGGCTACGACCGGGCGGCGGTGATCGCCAGGGAGTCCGTGGCCGGAGGAAGGACGGTGCGGGAGATTTGTGAGGACCGGTTGGAGGAGCTGGGTCTCACGGCGGAGGAGCTGTTGGAATTGCTCGATGCGGGGAGGATGAGTGGCGAGACCGGTTAGGTGCTTTGGTGTGCGGCGGGAAGCGATAGCGCCGCGCCGCTTCCACGAACCGGTGAAAATTCATCTGTCACATGATCCCGCCGTCTCATTTCGTTGAAATCCGGGTTTGCCCTGTGGCGGCGGATGGGGTGAAGTCGGTGCCGTGCGATACGAACCGATTTCTCCCGATTTTTTTGTCCGCAACCGCGAGAACCTGCGCGGACTGCTGAAGCCTAACAGTATTGTCATTCTTCATGCCAATGACATTTATCCGACCAATGCGGACGGCACGCTGCCGTTCAAGCAGAACAGCGATCTCTTTTACCTCACTGGCGTGGATCAGGAGGATACGGTTCTGGTTCTGATGCCGGACGCCATCGATCCCAAGGACCGGGAAATCCTGTTCGTGAAGGAAACCAGCGAGCACATCGCGGTCTGGGAAGGCGAGAAACTGACCAAGGAGCAGGCCCGCGCCGCGACCGGCATCGAGCGGATCGAGTGGGTTCATGGTTTCGATGGATTCCTGCATCGTCTGGTCCCCCAGGCGGACAATATTTATCTGGCCACCAACGAGCACCTGCGGGCCAGCGTGGTGGTGGAAACCCGCAACGCCCGTTTCATCAAGGACTGCCAGGCGCGCTATCCGCTGCACCGCTACGAGCGGCTCGCGCCCTTGCTGCACCGCCTGCGCGTCACCAAGGATGCCGAGGAAATCAAGATGCTCCAGCGCGCCTGCGACATCACGGAGGCCGGGTTCAGAAGGTTGCTGGGCTTCATCAAGCCGGGTGTGGGCGAGTGGGAAATCGAGGCCGAGCTGCTTCACGAGTTTGTCCGCCGGGGCTCGCGGGGCTTCGCCTACACGCCGATCATCGGCAGTGGCAAGAACGCCTGTGTCCTGCATTACGTGGAAAACGACCAGGTCTGCAAAGATGGGGAAATGGTTCTGATGGACGTGGCCGCGGAGTATGCGGGCTGGGCATCCGATCTGACCCGCACGGTTCCGGTGAACGGGAAATTCAGCAAGCGCCAGCGCGACGTTTATGATTCCGTGCTGCGCGTTTTCCGCGGAGCCAATGACATCCTGCGGCCGGGCAACACGCCGATGGAATACCAGAAGGCGGTCGTGGAGCTGATGGAGCGCGAACTGGTCCACCTCGGGCTGTTCTCCGCCAAGGAGGCCCGCGCCCAAGGACCGGACAAGGCGCTGGTGAAGAAATATTTCATGCACGGCACTTCGCATCATCTCGGACTCGACGTCCACGATGTGTCTCCGCCGCACGCGCCGTTCGCGGAAGGCATGGTCTTCACGATCGAGCCCGGCATCTACATCCGCGAGGAGGGATTGGGAGTTCGTCTGGAAAATGACGTGGTGCTCGGCAAGGACGGAAACTTCGACCTGATGGGCAAGATCCCGATCGAGGCGGAGGAAATCGAGACGCTGATGAACCAGCGCTGATATAAGGAGGGTCGGACTTCGGCCGACCCTTATTCCGCAGAGGACTGCGGACGTCTCGGTCCGCAATGCCAATGAGCTGAGAAAGAAACGCCCGAAGGCTCCCTCCTTTCTCCTCTCATTGGCAAGTGGGCCGAAGTCCCACTCTCCTTAGGCAAGTGGGCCGAAGTCCCACTTTCCTTATTTGCCGACGGATTCGAGGATCCCGTCGCAGCCGTCGATGAGCAGCTCGACGACGTGATCGAAACCGCGCTGTCCGCCGTAGTAGGGATCGGGCACGCGGGCGTCGTCGTGGCGGCGGCAGAAGCTGACGAGCGGGCGGATTTTTTCATGCAGCCTGCCGGTTTTATCGAGCCGCTGGACATCGGATTGATTCGTCTCGTCCATGGTCACGATCAGATCGAAGGTTTCCAAGTCTTTGGCTTCGATCCGCCGCGCCTGGCCGCTGATGGGAAATCCACGCTGCCTGAGGGTTTCCGACATTCTGGCATCGGGCGGCGAACCCTGATGGTGGCCGATGGTGCCTGCGGAATCGATTTCAAACTCATGCGAGCGGCCCGCGTCGGCGGCGTGTTTCCGGAAAATGATTTCGGCCGCGGGCGAGCGGCAGATGTTGCCGAGACAGACGAACAGGACGCGATAGGGGCGGCGGGCGGTGTGCATGTCGGGGACAGCGATCCCGTGAAACCGGACGGCTGGCAAACGAAAAGGACTTGTCCCGGAAAAAAACGCGCAACCATCAGTAGCCGCGGAGGTTCTGACTCAGTTACATCATTCATCATGAAAAACTCCTGGATTCTCCCTGTTGCCGCGTTGGTGGTTGGTGCCGCCGGCGGATATATTTCTGGAAAAGGCGGGGAAACCGGGGGTGCCGTTCCGGAAATTGAAGCGCCGGTTTCCCGCACCCGTTCGTCGAGCCGGACCGAGGCCGCCACTTCGGCGGGGCTGGCGAAAAAGACGCGGGTTGGCAGCACGAGTGAAATCGCCCGCATGCCCGGCAACTCCAGCCGGATTCAGGGTTTGCTGGAATTTTACGGAAATCTAACCGCCGATCAACTGGCGGCGGAGGCGGCCAAGCTTGAAGGCCTGCGGATGAACGAGCGCATGATGGCCTCGTTCCTGCTTTTCGGACGCTGGGCGGAAGTGGATCCCACGGCGGCGATGGCCTATTCCAACACTGCGGGCATGGCGGGCGGTTTCGTGAGGCCGACGATTCTTCAAAGCTGGGCCAGCGTGGATCCGGCGGGCGCCGCCAAGTATTACGTCGAGAATCCCCGTGAATTCGCGATGATGGGAATGATGGGCGGCGGTCGTGGTGGCCAGGGGGGAGCCTCGATCATCGCCAGCGAATGGGCGCGTCAGGACCCCGCCGGAGCCATGGCGTGGGCGGCGTCTCTGACCACGGAAAAAGGCGCGGCGATGAATTCCGTGATCGGTGAAATCGCGAAAACAGATCCCCGCAAGGCCGGGGAAATGATCGGTCAGATGGATTCCGGGGATCGTGCCGCTGCTTATCGTTCGGTGGCGGCTCAGTATGGGGCGCTGGATTTCGCGGAGGCCCAAGCGTGGATTCGCACGCTGCCTGGAGACAAGCAAGAGGCGGCACTTGGCGCGGCCATTCGCGGGCTTTCCAACAGTGATCCCGCCGCTGCGGCCAAACAGCTCGCGTCGATGGAAGCTGGCGAGGCCAAGGATCGGGCCGTTGAAAATGTGGTGGGGAGCCTGGCCCGGTTGGACCCGGCGGCGGCGGCCGAGTTTCTCAAGCAGCAGGCGAGTGATGAGGGGCGGGCTGACGCGATGCGGGAGTTGATGCCCGCCTGGACCCGGCGGGATCCCGCCGCCGCGCTGGCTTACGCCCGGTCATTTCCTGAAGGGAATGTGCGGGACAACGCGCTGCAGGCTTATGTGGCGGGTTACAACACGGGGTCGCCCGCGGAATTGGTCAAGGTCGCCGCGATGATCGGCGATGAAGGGGATCGCAATCGTTCCATCGGCATCGCCGCGATGCGGTGGATGCGCGAGGACGCGACTGCGGCCAAAGCATATATCGAGGCCTCGCCGGATCTCTCGGATGAGGCGAAAAGGCGGATCACCGAAGGCCGCGGCACGTGGGGCGGTGGCGGGCGCAGAGGCCGGGGCGGCAACAATAACAACAATTGATCAGCGTTTCTGATCCAGGACCAGAAACGCGCCGCCCGCGCCGCAGGAATCTGTTAGCCCGCGGGTGTCGCCTGATTTCCGGAGAAATTCTCCGAAGGTCGAGAGGGTTTGTTCGCGGACCCACGGCTGGCTCCAGTTTTGGAGATCGGTGAAATTCACGTCCGCGGTGAGATCCTGACGGCCCGGGTTTTCATAAATCGCCGCGCCTTCGAGCCGCTGTTGCAGCAGGTAGGCGCGGATGCTGCCGTGCGGGCGCCGGTGATAGAGGTTTTCCGCAGCCGCGCCGTAGTCGATGGTCAGCATGCGGCCGGATTTCCATAACGGCAGCCAGTCGGTTAGATAATGGCGGTAAGAGTCGTGGACTTCGATCCATTGGCCGGCGGGGTGGCGGTCGAGAAAGCCGGAGGAGTCCGGCAGCGGGGCGGGGGGGAGCAGGGATTCGCGCGCCCGCCGCTGTGCGTCGAAATGGACGGCGAGTTCCTGCCAGCCGAGTGCGGTTTTTTGAAACCGGCGGACGGGGAAGGCGTCCACCAGTTCGTTGGAGTAGATGACGGCGTTTCCTCCGCAGGCGGCGAGCGCGTCGCGGGTATGGCGGTGCCAGGTGGCGCGGTGGCCGAGGAGTCCGCGCTGGCGTTCGGCAAGCGGGGCGGAGGTTTCCACGAGATGGAGCCGGGTTTTCCAGCGGACATGCCACGGCAGGTGGTTGAGGACGCTGGCGGCGAGTGTGCCTTCTCCGGGGCCGATTTCGATCAGGTGGCGGCAGCCGGTTTCGCGCATGGCCCGCGCCGCCCATGCGGCGATGGCGCGGGCGGGGGCTTCCGATAGCATCGGCGCGGTGGTGAAATCCCCGCGCCGGCCGACGCCGGTGATCCGCCGGGCGTAGTAGCCGTGTTGCGGATCGTGCAGGGCCCGGGCCATGAATTGCTCGAAGGGGATGGGGAG
>CAYXZE010000077.1:0-9842 GCA_964469395.1 uncultured Luteolibacter sp. | reverse complement strand
TCGGTGCGGAAAAATTGAGCGGAATCACTTGGCGCGATGGCGGTTTTCCGGCGGTCCTGAGTTCAAGCTTCAGCTTGTCTTCGTGAAGAGCACGATGAATCGTGAACTCCGGGCAGCGCCTTTTGAAGTCGGACGCGGAGCGAGTTTTTTGGAAACAACTTTTGGCAAACAGTTTGGACGTTGATAAATAAATGGATGCAAGGACACGCGGAATCACCTGAAGCGATGGAGAATCTGGGCCGGGCGGCGGCCGGGATGGTGGGAGCCGGTTCTGTGATCGCTTTGGTCGGTGGTCTGGGCGCGGGGAAAACGCACTGGACCAAGGGCTTTGTCGCGGGGATCGGTTCCATGGCGGAGGTCACGAGCCCGACTTTCGGTCTGGTTCATGAATACCCGGGCGGACGGCTGCCGGTGTTTCATCTGGATTTTTACCGGCTGGATTCCGCCGAGGAATTGATCGCGCTGGGGTGGGATGAATTGCTGGAACAGGACGGCGCGATCATCGCCGAGTGGGGTGACAAATTCCCCGAAGTCATGCCGCCGGAAACGATTTGGCTGCATTTCACGGTCGAGCCGGATGGCAGCCGGACGGTGCGGCGGGGCGGGATTTAGAGCCCGGTGGTCATGACTTTTCCCGCCACGTCGCCGACGCCTTGCACGACGCGGCCCGCCGAACGCCCGATGGCGGCCGGCAATCCGCAGGAGCTGAGGATGAGCGCGATGGCTGTGAGTGTGGTCCATTGGAGAAGCCGTTTCATGGTGCGGTATCATTGCCAGCGCCGATCCCAAGTCAAGCGGGCCGGGTGTCGCTGAAAGTGGTGGGCAAGCCCGGCAAGCATCCCTTGTAGCGGCGGTCTGTGACCGTCTACGGTGCCCATTGCAGAGGCTTCGCTCGCTTCATTCACATCGACGCTCACAGAGCGCCGCTACAAATCGGTCCAGCGGCAATCCCAGAAATGCTGCTGCCCGCTACTTTCAGTGACATCCGCGCGGACTCGAAAAACAGGGTGAGTTCGTGGCGGTTGTAGGTGAGGTGCGTGCTGGCGAAGAGCTTCAGCCCGGCCTGGTCCGCAGTGGCCACGGCCTGGCGGTAAAGGTCGTTCATTTCTCCGAAGGTGGTGACGCCCTGGGTTTTCAGGGTGAAAATGACGAGGCCGCCGGGGTTGAGATTTTGCGACAGCCGGCAGACTTGCTGGATGGCGTCGCGCGGGTCGCCGTTCATGTCGGAGAGGATCGCGTCGTAACGCATGCTGCCGTTCGGCTTGAAACCGGCCACGTCCACCCGGGCGAAGAACAGGCCGGGCTGCTTGTCCAGACGCGGGTCGAGCGGCGCGCGGTCGATGGCGGTGACTTTGTATTTGCGGTTCAGCAACTCGGAGGTCATGCCGCCGGGGCTGGCTCCGAGTTCGAGCCAATGACCGCCTTTTTCCGGCGCGGGGCGATACATCAGCAGGTAGTGGAGCGCCTCGGCGATTTTCGCGCCCGCGCGGCTGATGGTGTCGGGGGAGTTCTGGCTGATGTATCTGGTGCCTCCCGGATAGAATCCGTTGGATTCCCTCGGGCTCTGCATGCCGCAGAACAGGCCCTCTTTGCCGACGAGGCAGAACAGGGTGGGACGCTGGCTGTCCTGCGCCTCCACGTCCTTGAACGCGGCGATTTTTTCGGGAAACAACTGGAGCGTCCGCCCGCGGAGATTGGAGGCGAGCGTTTTGTAATAACGGTTGGTGGCGCTCGGATCGAGCTGGCCGATGAAGATGGCCTGGGGATCGCGGCTGCCGAATTTGCGGAACAGTGCCTGCGCGGCTTTTTCGACGAAGCCCTCCATTTTCTCGGGATTGCACGGCCATGCGTGTTCCACCGGCAGATTCCAGCGCAGGTAGCTGGCGGCCTCCGAGTGGCGGACCGCCGCAGAGTCCGGGGTCCGGACCAGATAATACTCGCTGCCGAGTTTTTTGGAAATTTCCCCGCCGAGTCCTTTCACGATGTCCGCGGAAAAGTCCGCGAAGGTTTCGGAAATGCGGATCAGCCAGGGAGCGGATGGCGGGGTGTTCAACGGCTGAGATCTTCCTGATACATCAGCTTGAAGCCGCTTTGATGGAGAATGGCGACGGCGAACTCATAGTCCTCCACGTGCATCGCCAGCATCGCCTGGCCTTCCGGGCAGGGCAGCAGGGCGTAGGCGAAATCGACGTTGGTCTCGGCGATCATCAGGGAATCGAGACACTGGAGCAGTCCGGGACCCGACTCGCGCATGGCGATGACGACCAGCTCGCAGGTGGTGTGCGGGATGCCTTTTTCCATGAACAATTGTTCGGCGGAATCCGGATCTGAGACCACGATGCGGGCGACGGTGGCGTCCCGCGAATCCTGCACGCTCAGGCCGATGACCTCGATGGCGTGCGCCCGCAGGAGTTTCACCATCGCGGCCAGCGCTCCGGCACGGTTAGGCAGCAAGACGGAGAATTGCCGGACCGGCTCGCCGTGATCGATGATGGTATCGGATTCCATGGGGCCGGAACGTTATCCTAACCGCGCGGTCCGCGCAAGGGGATCGTCCGCACGGTGCCGCTGGCGACGTGCTGGATGACCATTTGGTTCGGGCGGACATCGGAAATGAGATATTCCGCGCCGTCGGAGCCCTTGAATTTCTGGCCGGGTGAGGCGAGGTAGCGTTTGCCGGTGGCGGCGTCCTCGACCAGCGCGACCGGGTCATGCGCGTTCGAAGGGTTGCCGGAAATCCATTCGCGCTTGTTGCCGGTGGCGGTATCCCGGACCTCCATCACGGAAATTTCCGCCGGCTGTTCGGCGCTGACCTTGCTGTCTTCCATCCGCCGCCGGACGCGCACGACGGTGAGATTCGAGCCGGGGATTTTCTCGCCGGGCCGCACCTTCACCTCGCGCGATGACGCGCCGGTGATGAGAAGCGTGGCCGTGTCGCCCTGGATGGTTTTGATCCGCAGGGGCATTTCCTTTTCCCGATAGTGGCGCATCACCAACTGCGGCATGGCTGGCTGTTCGTCACTCCGGGAGGCGGCCCTGCTGACGAGTGTCTCGCCCTGGATCGGAATGGATGTGGCGCGCTTCGTGGTGGTGGCCATGGAGCCGTCCGCGGGAGATGTCCGCGTGAAGGATTTCGCCACGGCGGCATCGACGAAGGCATCCATCGACTTGGCGATTTCCGCCGGAGACTCCAGCGCCAAATCGTCAGGCAACGGTTCGCGGGCAAGCAGCGCCGCGATTTCCGGATGGCCTGCGGCAGTCGCCCTGTCCGCCGCGGTCCGCCCCTCCGGATCGGTGGTGAAGCGGCTGGCCCCGATGTCCAGTAACAGTTTGACCGATTCCAAATGGCCGTTTTCCGCGGCGATCATCAGCGGTGTGCGCCCGTCGTCCATCCGGGCGTGGATCGACGCGCCGTAATTCGTAAGCGTGTCGATCACGTTCGCCCGTCCGATCAGTGCGGCCAGCAGCAATGCGGGATCGAGATCCTCGCGATTGGATGCGGCGAGTTCTCCGACCGCGCCGGCATGCCCCTCGCGCACGGCGAGCATCAGCGGCTTGAATCCCTGGTGGTCCTTCAAACGAGGATCCGCGCCCTGGCGCAAAAGCCAGCGCACCATCGCCGTCCGATCCGCCATCACCGCCGCCATCAGGGGCGTGCGCTGGGAAGCGCCGCGCAGGTCCACCGGCAGCTTGCGATCCAGCAGATAGTCCGCCGCGCCTTCCGCGCCGCCGGCCGCCGCCGCGTGCAGGGCGGAATCTCCCGCTGCATCGCGGGTATCGACCGGGAATTTCGCGGCCACGAATTTTTTCATGGCGGTCACATCATTTTCCCGGCTGGCGCGGAACCAGTCGTCCGTCGTGATTTTGTATCCCGCTTCGTGAAGATCCGTTTTCTCCGCCTCGCCGCGCCGCTTGCAGCAGGGAAGCACAATGAGAGACACCGCGATCGCCGCCAAACTCCCGGAATACCATTTCATAAAACGGGAAATACTTCAGTTTGCTTAAGTATTCAACCCCGAACCCAACGACCGACGCATCAAAATCAGGCGAAGATTTTTTTGGGGCCGCAAAAAGGGTCGGGAATACGCAAAAAAAGAAAGGATCGATGTCTGTGCCTTCCGGCAGGGACTCGCCCACGGTGCCCGCCACTTGAAAACCTCTCCGGGGATTGAATCCGGTGATCGAAGCGGATTTTTTGCGCCCGTTTTTCGCCTTTTTGCGGCTGAAAAAATCAGATGCGTCAGCCCTGCCCCGAACCCTGGGCCTCCTCGATTCCGCAAATCCGGCAGATGCCGTCGCGGATCGTGAACCGGACATTCCTGCCGCAGAGCAAGGCTCCGAAGACGCGCTCCGGGTCCGCTCCCTGCGTGGCCGGGCGGGGATCGAGCGAGAGCGTTTCTAACAAAACGGCCCGCGCCCGTGCCGGCAAGCGTTCGAAATCCCCGCGCGCCGCCGCATCCACCTCCACCGGCAGGCGCACGATGGCTTCCGCAGCGAAGCCGCCGGTCGCTTCCGGCAAGGCTTCGGCGTAGGGCAGATACGGCTTCACGTCGTAAACGGGAGTCCCGTCCAGCAGATCCAGCCCGCCTAACAAAAGAACCGGTGAGTCCGCCGCCGTGGTGTCGATGCCCTCCAGTCTCACCAACGAAAGTCCGAGGCCGTTCGGGCGGAAGGTCGAGCGGCTCGCGAACACTCCGATCCGCTGGTTCCCGCCGAGTCGCGGCGGGCGGACCGTCGGTTTCCAGCCTTGAGCCACGGTTTCATGAAAGCCGAAAATCAGCCAGAGATGGGAAAATCCCTCGATCCCGCGCACCGCCTCGGGGCTGCGGTATTCCGGATGGAACACCAGCCGCCCCCACGCGCTCGGACAAAGCCCCGGCTGCCTGGGAATCCCGAATTTCCCGCCGAAACACGAGCGGACCGTGGCGATGGGTTCAATGGTCATGGGATTCTAAAAAAGAAGGCATGGACGGGACGTCCATGCCTTCAGGGAGTTCGGTAAGCCTCAGCGGGTCTTGAAATGCACGCTCGAGCGCAGCACTCCGCCGTCGCGGCGGGAGTGGACGGTGAGTTTGTCGAGGTCGCTCAGGATGGTGATGGCGTCCTTGATGGTTTTTTTGTCGGACTCTTCGAGCGGTGAACCGGTCACGGCCTCGGCGTTTTCATCGACCAGCTTGAGGGTCTCGTCCGCGTATTTTTCGAGGGTCTTGAAGTTCATGCAGAACCAGAAGCCGGTGCGGGACTCGCCGCCGGCCTCGGCCTTGGCGATGAGATCGAGCGCCTGGTTTTTCGAAGTCGAGGCGGCGAACCATTTGTCACCGACGGTGACGGACGGCAGGAAGTCATCGGTGAAGAACGGCATCGGGAAGAACCAGGTGGTGTTGCCGTTTTTCTCGGAGCTGATCGGCTTTTGCATCGGGATTTTCGCTCCGGTGATCTCGCTGATTTTCGCGCAGGTGCCGGTGAGGATGGTGTTGGTCTTGTCCCATGCGGCGGCGAGTTTGGCGCGGTCGGTGACGGGCGAGATGATGGAAATGCGGGGCACCTTTGCCTTGTCCACTACCTTCTGGGGAATGCCGGGGACGGCGGGGGCACCGCCCTTGAGATCGACGATCCAAGCGCTTTCCTTGCCGAGTCCGCCGTTGAAATCCTGGCTCATGGCGTCCCACAGGGCGACCATGTCGGGGCGGAATTTGCTGTCGAACAGCTTGGCCATTTCCTGGAACTGGGCCATGTTCTCGTCCTTCAGCGGGGCTTCGGCGACTTTCATGGTCATCGCATAACCGGTTTCCAGCAGGGCTTCGAGGTAGGCGCGGGCGGCCTTGTCGTAGGTCGCGTCCACTGTCATGTCGGCGAAGAGGAGGACGTCTTCCGAGTTGCCGAGGTGGCCGAGTTTGTTAGGGGATTTCCAGTCGAGCATGCCGCTGTCGGTGCCGCCGGAGGATTCGATTTTCAAGCCGTCCTCGAAGAATGCGACCGTGCCTGTGGCGTCGTTGCCCGTCAGCTTGCGGAGGGCGGCTTCACGATCGGCGACGATTTGGAACATGGCTTCCAGGTCGCGGGTGTCGCCGAGGCCTTCGGCTCCGGCGAGGCCGTCGCGCAGGCCGTTGGTCATGTCTGACAGGCCGCCGGCGGATTTGATGAGGGTGTCCACGAGTGCTTTTTCCCCATAAACGAGGGCGGCGATGTCCTTGGAGACGTAGCCATCGGCGAAGGCGAGGGCATCGGCAGCCACTAGGGATTGGCCGACGTTGCCGGCGAGTTTGAAGTCATCGGCGGAGCCGCCGACGAACAGCACGACGTAATCCCCGATCGTGCCGCTGGCGATGATGATGTCTTTTTTCGCGACGGCGGCGAGCAGTTGATCGACGGTGGCGGCGTCGAACTCCTCCTCCATGTCCTCGCGGTTTTCAGCCAGTGTGGCGGAAATTTTCGCGCCGGGGATTTTGGAGCCTTCGAATTTCTGGCCGGCGGCTTCGAGGGTGACCGGTTCGATCATTTCGCCGAGCATCATCTTGAGCATGTCGGTCATGCCGGCGACTTGTTGGGCGGCGGCGGCACGATCGGCTTCCTTGGTTTTGAAAGCGAGGTAGAGCGGAGGCATTTTGGCCTTTTCGAAAAGCGCGATGCCGGACTGCGGGTCTTTCAAGAGTTCCTTGAACAATTCCGGGCTGTAGCTGTTGAAGGATTCGCCGAGGTCGGAAGAATCGCCGGATTTCACCGCGGCGGCGAATGCCTTGGCGAGTGTCCGCATTTGGAGATAGCTCAGCCGGCGGTTGAGAGTGAGGAGATTGCCGGCTTGTTCGCCGGTGGTTTTGCCGAGGGCGAGAGTGAACTCGGTGCCGAACAAGGCGGCCGGGCCGGCTGGCTCTTCGGCAGAGAGGTCTTTTTCTTCTTCTTCTTCTTCTTTCTCCTCCTCGTTCTTGGTTTCCGCTTCGGGTGCGGTTACGCCTCCGGCAGCGGCTCCGATTGCGGCTCCGGATAAGGCTCCGGGAGCGGTTTCGGGAGCGGCGTCGGGGATGGCATCGGGTGCAGCTTTGGCCTCGGGAGCGGTTTCGATTGCACCGTCCTCATTTGTTTCCTCCTCGGCATCCGGGGTTTCGAGTGCGTCATCGACACCCATTTGGTTCTGAACGAGTTTCCAGAGTTTGGAATTTTTGACCCGGTTGGCGGTTTGGGTGCCGTTGTAAAATGCGAGGACGACCTCGGTGTCCTGTGGCAGATGTTTTGCAAATCCCAATTTGGCGGCGCGTTCTTCGGCGCTGACCGGTGTGGGTTTGGCTTCGGCCGGGGGAGGGGCGGGGGCTTCTGTTTTTGGCGTCTCGGCCACGGCTGCCGGGGTTTCCGGTGCCTTGACTTCTTCTTTTTTATTACAGGCCCCGAGGCCAAGTGCCACTGCGGGGATCAACAGCCAGTTCGCTTGCATTTTCATAGAGGCAAGCAGCTAGAACCCTCGCGCGGGTTCTAGCAAGCAGATTGGCCGGGAGCGGGTGGAAAAAACCGGAATCCGGCTCACGGGCGCGTGCCGAGCGGGCGCACCCAGATGTTGCGGTATTCGACGGGGTCGCCGTGGAATTGCAGGGCCAGCGGCGCGGTGGCGGGATGGGTGGCCGGGTAGCTGGCGAGCTTGCGGTGGATGGTGGGGCCGAGGTAGGACTCGCCGTTTTGCACGCAGACGCCGTTGTGAAACAGGGTGAGCTTGGCGGGGCGGACGACCTTGTCCTTTTCATAAACCGGCGGCTCGAAGGTGATGTCGTAGCTCTGCCACTCGCCTTGAGGCGCGGTCGCGTTGACCAGCGGCGGGAGCTGGCCATACAGCGCGCCGGCCTGGCCGTCGGGGTAAACCGGGTTTTGGTGGCTTTGAAGCACCTGCACTTCGTAAAGCCCCATCAGGAAAACGCCGCTGTTGCCGCCGGATTGACCGTCCACTTTCCGGCCTGCGGGCAAACGCCACTCGACGTGCAATTGGATGGCTCCGAAGGATTGTTTGGTCTGGATGTTCTTGAAGGCGGCGACCATCGCGCCGTCCTGGATTTTCCAGCCGGGAGTCCAGGCGTCCAGCGAGGTGCCGTCGAAGAGCACGATGGCGTCGGAGGGTGGTTTTACGGAAATCGCGCCGCCCGTCGTCACGACCGGCGGTTGCGGGCGGGCCGGGTCGTGCACCGAATACGGCACGCCGGGGAGCTTCGGGCCGTCGGGATAGCCCTTGATTTCCGCATTTGCCGCGCCACCGGCCCCTAAAGCCGCCATCAGGATCCAAGAATTGGTTTTCACGATTCCTCAAAACGCCATTTCTCCGGCATTCTTTCAAGCTCGGATGCAATCCCGGGTTGCGGCGCGGGCCAGTCTGTGGATGCTTGTCCCAGCCCGACGACTATGGCAGCCACGATCAACCAACCTCCCCGCAACGATCTTTTTCCGTTTGAACTCGTCCGCCCGGAACTCGAGCGGGTGGAAATCTCCATTCGCGAACAAGTCCGCGCCTTCGATCCGGCCATCGAGCCCTACGTCGCCTACATCTGCAACACCTCGGGCAAGCGCATTCGTCCGGCTCTGGCGATCCTCGTCGGCGGCGCGGCAGGCGGAGTGACGGATGACCATGTGAAAATCGGCGTCATCCTCGAACTCATTCACATGGCGACGCTTGTTCACGACGACATCATGGACGGCGCGAACACCCGCCGGATGGTTCCCACCGCCAACGCGAAATGGGGCAACGCCCTTTCCGTCCTGCTCGGGGACGCGCTGTTCTCCCACGCGCTGACCCTCGCCACCGATTTCAACAGCATCGACATCTGCCGCAAGGTGGGGCACGCCGCCCGCGAAGTCTGCCAGGGGGAAATCATCCAGACCCAGCGCCGTTTCGACCTCGCCTTCACCAAGGCCGAGTATTTCCGGATCATCGAGATGAAAACCGGCGCGCTCTTCGCCGCCGCCACCGGCCTCGCCGCGAATCTCTCCGGTTTCGATGCGGAAACCGAGACCCGCCTTTACAGCTACGGCATGAAGCTCGGCACGGCCTATCAGATTTACGACGACTGCCTGGATCTCGTCGGCTCCGAGGAAGTCGTCGGCAAGACGCTCCGCACCGATCTCATCAAGGGCAAGCTGACCCTGCCGATTCTCAATCTGCTGGAAACCGCTTCCGAGGCCCAGCGCATGAAGCTCAACAAGCGCATCATCGACCAAGAACCGCTGGACCTGCCGGTCTTGTTAGGCATCGCCGAATACGAGGGCGCCATCGAAAGCGCCGTGGACACCGCGCTCGGATTGCTTGCCGAGTGCCGCGAGGACCTCGCGCCGCTGGGCGAGTCGGTGCATTCGGACGCGCTGGCGCAGATCACATGGTTCCTGGCGGGGTTGTTGGAGAAGTGCAGGAGGTGATCTGACGGATCCTTTGCGATCAGGGCTCAGACTAACGAAATTTCCGTCAGGGGAAGAACCCTGATCCGCTCGGCAAGATCGTAGGACCGCATCCCCGGATAGACGACGACGAGTTCGTCGAGTTTCAGGTCCGTCATGGCAATGGACATCGACCGGGTGAGTGTGGGGGCGTCGCTGCGCTTGAACTCCACCCCGGTCCGCCGACCGTCGCGGAACAGCAGCAAGTCCAGCTCCGAGCCGCCGTGGACAGCCCAGAAATAGGCCTCATCGGGGGCGGTCGCCTTGAGCGTTTCCTCGAGCGCGAAGCCTTCCCAGGATGCTCCAAGTTTCGGGTGGGTCTGCATGGAGTCCCACGACGCGATCCCCTGCAACCGATGAAAAATGCCGCTGTCGCGGAGATACAGCTTCGGCGATTTCACCTGCCGTTTTCCAAGGTTTTCATGCCACGGCTGCAATTG
>CAYXZE010000076.1:0-9853 GCA_964469395.1 uncultured Luteolibacter sp. | reverse complement strand
CCTCATCGCCTCCGGCGTGGTTGACCCTACCAAGGTCACCCGCACCGCGCTGCAAAACGCGGCGTCCATCTCCGGACTTCTGCTCACCACCGAGTGCCTCATCACCGATCTTCCCTCCAAGGAAGCGCCGGCCGGCGGCGGTGGTCACGACCACGGCATGGGCGGAATGGGCGGCATGATGTAAGCCGGGTAGCGGCGATCACCGGTCGCCGCGTGTTCATCAGTTTGTAAAAAGAAGCCGGGCAGGGAAACCTGTCCGGCTTTTTCACGCGTGCCCGGCATGAGGAGAAACGACGTTTTCTGTCGTTCCGGGAAAAAATGGACGGCGCTATCCCGGGCGAAAATAAAAACAGCCGCCCCTTGCGGAGCGGCTGTCAGCAACCAATAACAAGATAACAGCGGGAAATCAGAAGTAAGTCCGGAACGCCAGCAGATAGGTCAGCGTGTCGAAATCGCCGGCCGGAGTCTCCATGGCCTGGTATTCGATACCGGCTTGGATCTTGGCGTTGTGGCCGCAGACGTAGTAGTTCAGACCTCCGTAGAACGAGTGATGCTCGTCACCGCGGCCGCTGTTCACGTTGATGCCGGAAGTGCCGCCGGTTCCGCGGGCGCGGCCGTAGCGGCTGTTGATGCGGATGCCTTCGGCTTCGGAAGCGCCGCCGTATTGATATTGTCCGACGAGCTGGAGCTTGTCTTTCATGACCCAGTAGTAAGGCATGACCATGACGCCCCAGAAGTTGTCATTGCGTCCGGCACCGTTGCCGATGCGGGCGCTGCCGTTGTCGCCGTAGATGAAATCACCAATGACGCCCCATTGATCGGCCTCGTATTCGGCATTGATCGAGGTCGCCCAGGCGTAGCCGAGGACCGTGTCTTCGCCTTCCGTGACATCCGCGTCATTGTAAACCCAGTCGGCACCGAGTTTGAACTCGTCGGATACCTCGTAGCCGACACTGGCGTAGTAAATCACGCCGTCCTGCCAGCCGCTGAGGCCCTTGTTGACGTTGAATTCGGTGTTGTCGTTGGTGGAGCTGTAGAGTGCGCCGGTGAAATTCCATTTGTCGATGGAGCCGTCCACGCTGAGTCCGGTCGGACGGGCGCTGCCGTAAACCTTGTTGGAAATGGCCGAGCGCTCGACGGTGAGCAGCTTGGTCGAGGAGGTGCGGGCTTCCTGTCCGAGGACGAATTTCTGGCGGCCGTAGTTGACCAGCAGCGAGTCGAACGCGCTTTCACCGATCGCCTTGCCGAGATCGAACGAAAGATATGCTTCGTCGATCTGCTCGTAGCCCCAGCCAAGTCCGGAGTTCGGCTCGGGGTTGATCCGCTGGTCGCCCACGAGGTCGAACGCGACCTTGGCGCCGAAGTATTGGAGGAATTTCGCCTTCGCACCGAGGCGGAAGCGGCGGAATTCATTGAACTCGGAGCTGTAATCGTTGCCATTGACATCCTCACCTTCGAGGTGGGCCATTTGGAATTGGAGGCGGCCTTCGATTTGGAACTCTTGGAAATACGGGTTTTCCTTGTTCTTGTAGAGGGTGCCCGGCTTGTTTTTCAGCCAGGTGCACCAGTCGCCCGGATTGGACGGGGCGGGTTGGACCACAGGGGCTTCCGTCCCGGCGGATGCGGGGAGGTGCAGACCGAGGGCGAGGCCGAGGGCGAGGGGTAGTTTGTGTTTCGTTTGCATCATGGTAGTTGTTGGATTTGTTACAGGAACGCCGGATGGGATAATGACGGGATCTTCGTATCTGAAGGCGGATCTTGTGACGGAAGTGTCACAATGGGCGCGGGGGGAAGGCCGGAGTCCGGATGAGGCGGGATGTGACGTTTATGTCACAAAGCAAACTTTGATACTTCCGCTCCGATTGAGGTTATTGCGACCGCTTTGCGGGCACTGCGTCCGCGAACTCCAATCAAAACGATTATGAAATCCACCACCATCTGCCTTGCCGGCGCCCTGTTTGCGGCGCTTCCCGCCTTTGCCGAAAAGTCGCAGCTCGATCCGGCTCTTCCCTCTTACACCGCCGTCAGCGGGGTTTCCGGAAATCTCAACTCGATCGGTTCCGACACCTTGAACAACCTGATGACGCTTTGGGCGGAAGGTTTCAAGAAGGCTTACCCGAACGTGAACATCCAGATCGAGGGCAAAGGTTCCTCGACCGCTCCGCCGGCCTTGATCGAGGGCACCGCCCAGATCGGACCGATGAGCCGCCCGATGAAAGCGGAGGAAATCGACGCTTTCGAAAAGAAGCACGGCTACAAGCCTACGGAAGTGAAAGTCGCCATCGATGCGCTCGCCGTTTTCGCCCACAAGGACAATCCGCTGAAGGGCGTCTCGATGAAGCAGGTGGACGCGATTTTCTCCAAGACCCGCAAAAAGGGCGGCGAGGATCTCAGTGATTGGGGCCAGCTCGGTCTTGATGCCTGGAAAGGTCGCGCGATTTCGCTGTTCGGACGGAACTCGGCTTCCGGCACTTACGGCTTTTTCCAGGAGCACGCGCTCGCCAAGGGTGACTTCAAGGCCACGGTGAAAGAGCAGCCCGGTTCCTCCGCCGTGGTCCAGGGCATCGGTGCGGATCCTTACGCCATCGGATATTCCGGTATCGGCTATAAGACTTCCGGTGTCCGCGCTCTGCCGATCGCCGGCGATGACGGGAAGTTCTATGAAGGCAGCTATGAAAACTGCCTCACCGGTGACTATCCGCTAGCGCGTTACCTCATGGTTTATGTGAACAAGAAACCCGGCCAGGCACTGGATCCGCTGACGCTGGAGTTCATCAAGTTCGTGCTCACCAAGGAAGGTCAGACGATCGTCGAGAAAGACGGATATTTCCCGATGCCTGCGGAAGTGGCGGCCGAGGTCGTGAATTCGCTGACCAAGTAAGTTTGAGCTTTATTCAAGTGGCCCGGGTGGTGACGGTTTTGCGACGCGGGCCACTTTTTCTTTTCCTCGATTTTTTTCCCAATGACCCCAGACAAGCAGAGAACTCCTGATGCCAAGCGTTTCGAAGTTTCGCGCGCGACCTTGTGGTTCGATCATTTCATGGGCTGGGTGATCCGGTTCGGCGGGATTGGCGTAATCATCGCGGTATTTGGTATTTTTTACTTCATCGGCAAGGAAGTCGTGCCGCTTTTCAAGTCGGCGCATGTGGAAAGCGCCGGCAGGGTGACGCCCGGGACGGTCCCGGCGGTGCTCGGTGTGGACGAGTGGGGGGAGTTGCCGTTTTTCTATGACGGAGGCGGCAAGGTGGTTTTCGTGAGTGTCAAATCCGGCGCGCGGAAAGAGTTGGAGTTGCCCGGGATGGCGGGATTGAAAGTGACATCAACCGCGTTCGATCCGGTGCACCAGCGGGTCGCGGTCGGCCTTGAGGACGGGCGCGTGGGATCGTTTTTGGTCGGCTACTCGCGGACAAACGGGGACGTTGTGCCGGAGTTGACCGAGGAGCCGTGGTTTGTCCTGGCAAATGGCGCGGGAGCGGTCACCGCCGTGAGTTACGGGGATTCCGGCGCGGGCCGCGTGATCGTCGCGAAGCGCGGCGAGGGCGCGGGATCGTCTGTTAGCGTGCTGCGTCTCGGGATGAAAAAAGGACTGGTCGGCAAGGGGAAATTGTCCCTGCTGGAAGAAGTCGATGTGACCGCCAGCCTCACGGCGGAGGCGACGCTGCTCCGGGCCTCGCCCAATGGCGCGATGGTGCTCGTAGGCTGTGCCAACGGGGAAGTGGACTATTTCCTGGCGGACTCCGCCGGAGTTTCGAAGCGGCAGTCATTCAAGCCGTTTGACGGAGTCGCTCCGCGGCAAATGGATTTCCTGTTCGGCGGCGTGGCCGTGATCATCACCGGCGCGGACGGACAGCAGGAGCAATGGAGTCTTTTCCGCCCGGATGAGGCCGGCGAGCGCCTGTTCGGGGAAACGAAGAAGTTTCCGGACCTGGGTGAGGGGCATGTGGTTTTCGCGCCCAGTCAGCGGAACCGGACGTTTCTAACCGGAGCCGGCAAGGAGCTTTCCATCCGCCACAGCACCTCCGGAGCGGTGCGCTGGGAGGGCGTGCTCGATATTGTTCCGGCCATCGCCGTGCTCGATGGCAAGGGCGAGCATTTCATCGCCGCTTCCGCGAATGGCGAGGCGCGGCGGTATGCGATCCACGATCCGCATCCCGAGGCCGGATGGCGGGCGTTCTTCGGCAAGGTCTGGTATGAGGGCGGCGGCAAGCCGGTCTATCAGTGGCAGTCCACCGGCGGATCGGATGATTTCGAGCCCAAGCTCTCGCTGATTCCCCTGATCTTCGGATCACTCAAGGGCACGGCATACGCATTGTTGTTCTCGGTGCCCATCGCGCTCTTGGCCGCGCTCTTTTCCGCGGCCTTCCTGCCACTGGAAGTGAAGCGGGTGGTGAAGCCGGTGATGGAAATCATGTCCTCGCTGCCGTCGGTGGTTCTCGGTTTCCTCGCCGGTCTCTGGCTGGCTCCGATTCTCGAAACCCGGGTGCCGTCCATCGTCGTCATGGCCCTGGCGATTCCACTCACCGCCCTGCTCGTCGGTTACTGCTGGTGCCGTCTGCCGATCTCGATCCGCAACCGTTTCGAAAATGGCGGCGAGTGGATCGTGGTGCTGCCCTTTCTCGTGCTGGCCGGCTGGCTTGGTTGGCATCTGGGGCCGGTTTTGGAAAACGGGTTTTTCATCTATAAGGATCCTTCCACCGGCCGTGAAATCGCGGATTTCCGCTTGTGGTGGCCGCAGGCGACCGGGATTGCCTTCGAGCAGCGGAACTCCCTGGTGCTCGGCTTCATGATGGGCTTCGCGGTGATTCCCGTGATTTTCACCATCGCCGAGGACGCGCTTTCCAACGTGCCGAAATCGCTGACCGCCGCCGCTTCCGCGCTCGGGGCGAATCGCTGGCAGGTCGTCTGGACGGTGATGCTGCCGGTCGCCTCATCCGGGATTTTCTCCGCGCTCATGATCGGCTTCGGCCGCGCGGTCGGCGAGACGATGATCATGGTGATGGCCACCGGCAACACGCCGGTGACCGAGTGGAACATCTTCAACGGCATGCGAACCCTATCCGCCAACATCGCGGTGGAGCTGCCGGAAGCCCCCGTGGGCTCGACTCATTACCGCACTCTCTTTCTCGGGGCCGTCGTGCTGTTCGCGATGACCTTTGTCATGAATACCGTCGCCGAAGTGCTCCGCCAACGCCTGCGGGACCGTAATAAAATCGTCTAACTGATATGCTGCCTCCCTCGAAAACATTCACCACCACCGGCCGTTCCCGCAAAGGCGAGCCGTGGGTCTGGCTGACCGCCGCCGGGCTGACCTTCGGGGTCGCGATGGCGCTGGGATTGTTCCTGCTGATTTTGATCAAGGGCGCGTCCTCGTTCTGGCCGCGGCGCATCGATCTGATGGAAGTCTCTAACGGGGCCGCCGTCGAGAAAATCGCGGGTTTCGTCACTCAGGAAACGGAACGCCGGGATGTCTCCGGCGTGCACGAGGAAATCCAGGTTTTCCGCGGCAACAAGGACCTGAACAGCGAGGCGTTCAAATACATCGACAAGTCCGCCGTCAAGTCGGTCTCGCGCCCGGAATCGCTGCTGTTGGTGGAGCGTCTGGAATACGGTCCCGCCATCGTCAGCCCCGTGGCGCTCGTGACGCCCGCCGGGCGGGTCGAGGCGGGCGCGGGGAATTTCGAGTCCGCCCTGAAGGGGTTGTTAGATAAAGTCCCCGTCGCCCGGAAGAAATTGCTGGCCATCGAGCGCAAGGAAATCGGCGCGATCAGCCGCGAGCTCGAAGCTTTGGGGCGGGCGGAGAAAGCCGGATCGGTGAAGCCGGAGACAGCCGCCGCCCGCCGCGCCGAACTGCAAGGGAAATTTGACGCGCTGCAGGCCGAGGCGGTGGTCATTCGTGAAAAGCTCGCGGAGTCGAAATTCTTCGGCGTCACCGCGGACGGCAGGGAAGTCACCTATCCGGCGGGGAACCTGCTGCACGTTTTCCCATCCAATCGCGCCGGATTTTTCGATCGGGTGGGGGAAATGCTCCACCGCATCTGGAAATTCCTCAGTGAGGATCCGCGCGAGGCGAACACGGAAGGCGGCGTCTTCCCGGCGATCTTCGGCACGGTGGTCATGACGCTGGTGATGAGCTTGTTCGTGACCCCGTTCGGCGTGATCGCCGCGATCTATCTGCGCGAGTATGCGAAACAGGGGCACTTCGTGCGGATGGTCCGGATTTCCGTCAACAACCTGGCGGGCGTGCCGTCCATCGTCTTCGGTGTTTTCGGGCTCGCGTTCTTCGTCTATTTCGTCGGCGGCGGCTTGGACCGGTGGTTGTTCGCCGACCGCCTGCCCACGCCGACTTATGGCACGCCGGGCATTTTCTGGGCGTCCCTCACGCTTTCGCTGCTCACCCTGCCGGTCGTCATCGTCGCCACCGAGGAGGCGCTCTCCGCCGTCCCCCGCGGCGTCCGGGAAGCGGCGCTCGCTTGCGGTGCCTCGAAATGGCAGACCATTCAGCGCGTGGTCCTGCCCGCCTCGCTGCCGGGGATCCTCACCGGCGTGATCCTCGCCATGGCGCGCGGGGCCGGCGAGGTCGCCCCGCTGATGCTCGTGGGCGTGGTGAAACTCGCGCCGTCCCTGCCGCTCGACGACATCGCGCCATTCATTCACCCGGAACGGAAGTTCATGCACCTCGGCTTCCACATTTACGATCTCGGCTTCCAGTCGCCCGACGCCGAGGCCGCCAAGCCGATCGTCTATGCCACCGCGCTTTTGCTCCTCGTCGTCGTGATCAGCCTGAATCTAACCGCGATCCTGATCCGCAACCGCCTCAAAAAACGCTTCGCCGTCAGCAGCTTCTAGAATGACCGCTCCTCTATCAGCACGTCCCGATTTCATCCGGGTGGAAGACTTCAGCTTCCACTACGGTGAGAAACAGGCCATTTTCGGCATCGACATGGCCATCCCCGAGCACCAGGTGACCGCGCTCATCGGCCCGTCCGGTTGCGGGAAATCCACCCTTCTGCGCAATCTCAACCGGATGAACGACCTCATCGAGGGCGTCCGCCACGAGGGCGACATCCGCATCGGCGGGACCAGTCTTTACGATCCGTCCGTCGAGGTGATTTCCCTCCGCAAGCGGGTGGGCATGGTGTTCCAGAAATACAATCCTTTCGCGAAGTCGATTTACGAGAACGTGATCTTCAGCCTCCGCGTGGCCGGACGCTCTAACAAATCAGAGCTTGATGGCACCGTCGAGTGGGCGCTCAGGTCCGCCGCGTTGTGGGACGAGGTGAAGGACCGTCTGCATGACTCCGCCTTCGGTCTGTCAGGCGGCCAGCAGCAGCGGCTGTGCATCGCCCGCGCCATCGCCAACCAGCCGGAAATCCTGTTGATGGACGAGCCGTGCGCCGCGCTCGATCCTCTCGCGACCCTGAAAATCGAAGAGCTGATCCTGAACCTCAAGACGCAGTTCACCATCGTCATCGTGACCCACAACATGGAGCAGGCCACGCGCTGCTCCGACCGCACGGCGTTTCTCTATATGGGAAAGCTCGTCGAGTATGGCGAGACCATGCAGATTTTCGAGCGCCCCTCACATCAGGATACGGAAGACTATATTTCCGGCCGCTTCAGTTAATATGACATCATCCACCACCACTCCCGGAACTCCCGCCATCGAGGTGAGGGACATGGAATTTCGTTATGGAAAATCCACGGCGCTGAAAGGCATCGACATGGAAATCCGGCGCAACGAGATCACCGCGTTCATCGGTCCGTCCGGTTGCGGGAAATCCACGCTGCTCCGCTGCTTCAACCGGATGAACGATTTCATTCCCGGCGCGAAAGTCTCCCGCGGCGGCATCTGGATCGACGGGATCGAGATTCACAGCCCGGATGTGGATGGCGTGGAGCTCCGCCGCCGGATCGGCATGGTGTTCCAGAAGTCCAATCCGTTTCCGAGGACCATCTATGAAAACGTGGCTTACGGTCCGCGCATCCTGGGTGAGAAACACAAATCCGTGCTTGATGGCATCGTTGAGAAATCCCTGCGCGGAGCCGCACTCTGGGACGAGGTGAAGGACCGGCTGCACGAGAGCGCCTACGGCCTCTCCGGCGGCCAGCAGCAACGTCTCTGCATCGCCCGCACCACCGCCGTGGAACCCGCGATCATCCTGATGGACGAACCCTGCTCCGCGCTCGATCCCATCGCCACCGCCCGCGTCGAGGAACTGATCCTTGATTTGAAGCGGGATTATACCATCGTGATGGTGACTCATAACATGCAGCAGGCATCACGGGTTTCCGACCGGACCGCTCTTTTTTATATGGGCGAGCTGATCGAATATGATACAACCGGAAAAATTTTCACAACCCCCGCCAAGCAGCAAACCGAAGACTATATTTCGGGGCGTTTCGGCTAAAATCTCCGACTGATTCACCAACTCCATGCAAAACTCCCACATCTTGAAAGATTTCGACCACAGCATCGCCTCCCTGCAGAACGAGGTGATGACGATGGCCGCCAAGGCCCGCCGCAATCTGGAAGGCGCCGTCCGCGCCTTGCTTGAGCGCAATGTGGAACTCGCGAATTCCGTGATTGCGGATGACGACGAGGTGGACGATGCCGAGCGCAAGATCGACCAGCTCGGAATGGAGATCCTCGTTCGTTTTCACCCCGTCGCCACGGATCTGCGGCTGGTGGTTTCCTCGATGAAGATTTCGATGAATCTCGAGCGCATCTCCGACCACGCCACGAACATCGCCAAGCGCGCGAAGAAACTCAGCGCCGGGCAGGATATTCCGGACGTCACCTTGATCGAGCCGCTCTATACCCTTGCCGATCATCTGCTGCGCGATGCGATTTCCTCTTATACCGACCGGAATTCGGTCCTCGGCGCGTCACTGCACGATCGCGACAAGGAGCTCAACCGCATGCACCGTGCCGCCACCGCCACCTTCGGTTCGCGCATCGAGCAGCAGAGCACCCGCAGCCATGACTATCTCCATCTCATCCTGGTCGCCCGCTCGCTCGAAAGGGTGGGTGATCTCGCGACGAACATCGGGGAGGACGCCGTGTTTCTCGATCTCGCCCGCGATCTCCGCCACGAGTCGGACCGGAGCTTGGGATAGGACCGCGAATCCTCCGAGCCGGGGCCCGGCGTTCCCAGGGGGCTGATCCGAATGTTGCCGAACCTTTTGGATTGCCCGGACGGACGGCTCTGGTAGTTTGCGCACGATTGGTTGGAAAAGGTGATGAATACCATGCTCGAACATCCCGTGCTCGTATTGAATCGGTTCTGGCAACCGATCCACACCTGCTCCGTCCGCAGGTCGCTCCATTTGCTCTGCCTCGGCCACGCCCAGGTCGTGCAGGTGGAAGGCGAGGAGCGCTTCAATTCCCATGACCTGTCGTCGTGGATTTCCTACTCGGTCGGAAATGCCGATGCGGAAATGATTCACGGAGCGAAAATCGCCATCCGCGTGCCGAAGATCGTGGTGCTGGCCGTGTATGACCGGCTGCCGCGGCTGGAAGTGAAATTCACCCGCCGCAACGTATTCCTGCGCGACAAGTTCACCTGCCAGTATTGCACCAAGGTGCTGCCGGAAACCCAGCTCAACCTGGACCACGTCACGCCCCGGGACAAAGGCGGCCGCACGACATGGGACAACATCGTCACTTCCTGTTTCCGCTGCAACACCCGCAAGGGCAACAAGCTGCCGCACGAGGCGAACATGCACCCGCAAAGCAAGCCGTTAGCCCCGCGCTGGCGGCCGCTGTTCGGCATGCACGAGAACGGCCTAGCCGATGAAAGCTGGGCGCATTTCCTGCATCTGGATCGCTCCGCGTGAGTATGGAGAAGGGCCG